>NZ_KN360930.1:0-135538 GCF_000784355.1 Methanolacinia paynteri
TCTATGGCATGACCGGCGGACAGGGGAGCCCGTGCACGCCGGTCGGGGCGATATCCACGACGACTCCATATGGTGCGGCCGAGCCCGTCTTCGATCTCGCAAGGCTTGCGGAGGCTGCGGGTGCGAACTATTCGGCGAGATGGACATCGTACCACGTCAAGGAGCTCACGAAGGCGATAAAAACGGGGATGGAGACTCCCGGCTTGTCGTTCATCGAGGCGATGACCCAGTGCCCTACGTCGTTCGGGCGGAGGAACAAGCTGCGGACGACGACCTCGATGCTCGAGTACCTGAGGGACAATGCCGTTCTTCTCGGAAAGGCGAAGAGGATGGAGGCCGAAGGGAAGATGCTTTCGGGCAGCCAGTTTACGGTCGGCGAGTTCGTGAAACGCTACAGGCCCGCACTTGGAGTCAGGGGTGATCGTAATGAGGAATGAAGTTCTCTTCTCCGGGTTCGGCGGTCAGGGGATTATCCTCTCCGCCGTGATCCTCGGCCGGGCGGCCGCGATATACGACAACAAGTTTGCTGTCCAGACCCAGGTCTACGGGCCGGAAGCCCGCGGAGGCGCCTCGATGAGCGCCGTAATCATCGAGGAAGAGGAGGTCTTATACCCGAAGGTGCGGAGTCCCGACATCTACGTTATAATGTCGCAGCAGGGCTTCGAGAAGTACGGTGTCAGGGCCGGTTCGGACGCGAAGATGCTGCTCGATTCCGATCTCGTCTTTTCGAGGCCGGAGTGTCCTTATGCGGAGATCCCTGCGACAGGAACCGCCAAGAAGCAGCTGGGGAAGGTAATCGTCGCGAATATTATCATGCTCGGTGCGCTGGTTACGGCGACGGAGGTCGTCAGCAGGGCGGCTATAGAGATGGCGGTGATGGACAGCGTCCCGAAGGGCACCGAGAAACTGAATATGGATGCCCTTAATGCCGGTTTCGAACTCGGAGAGAACTGCGATTTTTAACGAGGTTTAGTAATGAAGCTTTTGGAATATGAGGCCAAGGATATTTTTAAAAAATATGGAATTCCCGTAGCAAAGGGGTTTGTTGTAAAAAAAACCGATTGTGACGGGACAGGTGCCGTAATAAATACAGGGATCGAAAGATGCGAACTCGGAGAAGAGGTTGTCATCAAGGCCCAGGTGGAAGTCGGCGGAAGGGGCAAGGCCGGCGGGGTCGTGATCTGTCCTTCGGGTGATGCACCGGAAAAGTCCGCCGCGATGTTTGCAAAGGAGATCAAAGGCGTTCCCGTCGAGACAATTCTCGTCGAGGAGAAACTCCCGATAACGGGCGAATATTACGTGAGCATCACGCTCGACCGGTCCAAAAAGGCGCCGGTGATCCTCTTCTCGGCCGAGGGGGGGGTGGAGATCGAGGAGACGGCGAAGAACAACCCCGGTGCTCTGCACAGGGTCAGGGTCTCGCCCATGCTCGACGATATCCCGGACTTCATGATGAGGGAGCTTTTGAGAGGAGCCCCTAAGGAGCTTGCTCCTGTAATAAAGTCGCTTTACCGTGTCTTCTGCAAAAGCGATGCGATCTTGGCCGAAATAAATCCGCTTGTCACAACAGAAAGGGGAGTCTATGCGGCCGACGCGAAGATCATCGTCGACGATAACGCCCTCGGCCGGCAGGGAATTTCCGTGAACCGCGACCTGACGGAACGCGAAAGGCTGGCGGAGGATCTTGGCTTTTCATACGTCGAGCTTGACGGAAACATCGGTGTTATCGGAAATGGTGCGGGTCTGACGATGTCCACCCTCGATATGATAGAATACTTCGGCGGAAAGGCTGCAAACTTCCTCGATGTCGGCGGTGGTGCGGACCGGAAGAGGGTGTGCAGCGCAGTGAAGCTGGTTTCGGGAATGGACGGAGTGAAGGTCATAGTCGTCAACCTCCTCGGCGGAATTACGAGATGCGACGAGGTCGCCGCCGGAATTGTGGAGGCGGGAGTACCGCAGCAGGTCGTCGTCCGTCTTGCCGGGACGAACGAGGCCGAGGGCAAAAAGATCCTCTCGGAGAAGGGATACAGGATGCTCGGGTCGATGGAAGAGGTTGTTAAGTTCGCGGTAGAGGAGGCCGACTGAGATGATATACGGGGATAAAAATACGGGCGTAATCGTTCAGGGTGCGACCGGGAGGCAGGGAGCTTTCCATATCGACCTCATGAATGAATACGCTGAATCGGTCGGCGGAAAAGGAGTCGTTGCCGGGGTCACGCCGGGCAAAGGCGGGCAGGAGGTCCACGGGGTTCCGGTCTATAACTCTGTAAGGGAAGCCCTCCTCGAACACGACGCATCGGTGAGCGTCCTCTTCGTTCCCGGTTTTGCTGCAGGGGATTCAATCATGGAGGCGGCATACAACGGCCTCGATCTTGTCGTTGCGATAACCGAGCACATACCTGTTCATGACACTATAAAGGCGATCTCATACGCAGAAATCGAAGGGTGCAGCGTCATCGGCCCCAACTGTCCCGGGACGATGTCTCCCGGCGAGCTTAAACTCGGGATCATGCCGGCACAGCTCGCAATGAGGGGGAACGTCGGCGTCATATCAAGGAGCGGAACCCTGACATACGAGGTAGTTAACGAACTCAGCCGTGCAGGAATCGGGCAGAGTACGATCGTCGGGATCGGTGGCGACCCGGTAATCGGCGAGACTTTCGTGGACGTTATCGAGAGGTTCGATAAGGACCCGGAGACTAAGGCAGTAGTCCTTATCGGCGAAGTCGGCGGAAATCTCGAAGAGGAGGGAGCGTCGTATTCGAACCTTCCTCTCGTGACATATATCGCGGGCATCTCCGCTCCGCCGGAGAAAAGGATGGGCCATGCCGGCGCGATCGTAGCCGGAGGCGAGGGCGATGCAAGGTCGAAGATCAGCCGCCTCGAATCTATGGGCATAACCGTGGCAAAAAAGCCTTCCGACATCCCGGTTCTCATCAGGGAACTTTTATAATTATAAAAAATTTTATTAGGTATCAGCCGGGATGATAGATTAGTGAATAATGAACTTCTTATGATGCAGATCGCGGCTGATCTTGCCGCAAAGACAGGTGCGAAGGCGATCGTCTCCTTCCTCTCTCCACTGGAGTTTGAATCTGCTATCCCGGTAATCTGGGTCGAGGATCTCCAGCTCGATGTCTTAAAGGACCTGACCATGCACGATATCCTCGAGGTATCCGAGAAGCATCTCAATGATGCCGCTGTCCAGATCTACCTCGCAAAAGAGTTCGAGGAAGGGATCGTCGTTGGTGTTTTCCCCCACGCACTGATAACGTTCGATATCAAGGACGGCAGTTCGTTCATCAACGTCAGGAGTTTCGAGGATATCATCCCGAGGGACGTGATGTCGGCCGTACTGAAGGTGGCCCTCGAGATCTCCAGACAGGGAAGGGAGGGGCGTAAAATCGGAACCGCGTTTATCATCGGCGATGAGAACAAGATCTACACCCACTCGTACCAGGCCATAATCAATCCTTACAAGGGGCAGAAATCCGAGGACTGCAACATCAAGAACGAGCACAACTGGGAGAGCATAAAGGAGTTCTCCCAGCTCGACGGCGTATTTATCGTAAATACCGAAGGGCAGATCGTCTCCGCGGGAAGATACCTTAATATCAATACGGGGACGGTCAAACTCCCGGGCGGAATGGGTGGAAGACATCTTGCAGCGGCAGCGATAACGATGGACCTTCCCGTGGTCGGGGTGACTGTTTCGGAGTCGGGCGGGATCGTGAGGGTCTTCCGCGACGGCTCCTGCGTCCTGACGATCAGGTCGGATATCAGTATCCGGTGAAGATACCGAAGAGACCTGAAACCAGCGACAGGTAAATATCTGCCGGGTAAAATAAGCGGGTGTGAAGACCGGCGACTGATTCTCCCGTAATATCTCCTTTTTTTCAATTTTTATTTTTTGCTCTCATCTGCCGAAAAGGCGTGACTGATGATATTAGTGATGGTCGGGTCTGCCAGGTGCTCCTTTCTCCTGTACTTTACCAGGACCATGAAATGCAGTGCAGCGGGAGCCAGTGCAATCCAGAATGTGAGCGACAAAGGCACTGGGAGCGGGAGCGCCATTATTGCACCGCCAATAACGAGAAATGAAACGATATATACTACAAATGCCCGCATCAACTCCTCTTTGATTATAAAATCGATCTTCATGAATCCCTTCCTGCATCCCGGAACTAATAATAAAAATAAATTGTCGGTTCTAATATATAACGGATCAGCGGGTCTTCACGGCCCTTCTCCTCGCGGGCATCAATATCAAAAGACAGACCGCAAAAGCGATCCCGGCGATTCCCGCGATAAAACCGAATCCGGGCGACTCTTTCTCCTCCGGCGTCATGACGATATCGAATTCAACTTTTGCGTCATCAAAGCCCTCCAGGCTTTTGTACTGCCGGAAGCCCTCTTTTTCGGCAGTGATGTTGAGCTTCGGGCCGTAGACATATTCTATCCTGTAACTGCCGTTGGCATCGGTCATGGCGGTCGAACCGATAAATACGCCTTTGGAGATTAAAGCCGAAGAATTCGCACTGACCAGGCAGCCCTCCACCGGTTCGCCGTCAGGGTCCGTGACCAGCCCGTGCAGCGTATAAATTGGTGCGGGCGGCGGCCCCGTGATTATTGTGAACATAGTGGTTTCTGATGCCGTGTTTCCTTTTTCGTCGGTGACTGTTACGGAAATCGAATTTTCCCCGCCGCCCTCCACGTGGACGGAGTCTTCGATATGGGAGGAGGGATCGGATTCGACTGTCTCCCATCCGCTGTCGAGGGTTACGTTTGCAATCGCGTACTTCGAGGAGATATCGGCGATGACCCTGACCTCGTGCGGAACGACGTCGCTGTGGAACCTGCTTCCGTTTTCCGGCCAGGTGATGGCGATCGATATGGGCCGGTCGTCTGTAAGAACAAAATGAAATACCTGGTTGCAGAACGGCCCGATGATAAGAGAATATTTCCCGGCAACCGCTCCGGACTGCAATCCGGTGTCGGTCTCGAATTTTGTCGTATCTATCTCCGCCGACCACGAATTAATTCCCTCTTCTCCTGCGACGACCGTTGTTGAGCCGGTGTATGACGGCGGTCGAAGTCCGGGGCTTCCCGGCCCGAGATCCGAGACCTGTATCATATAACCGATCTCCTGGCCGGCCGGGAGGTTGGTCGTCCCGGAAATTGTAAAATTCGCACCGAAAGGCTGTGCTCCTACGGGATTCACATTATACCAGTATGATCCTTCACTGCACCCTGCCGGTTCGTCCGGGGTGTAGGCATTTCCCGAAACTACAAGAGCCGTGATAATTATGATGATTATTAACGGCTTTTCCCGGAGTTTCATCTTCTGCGATCTCCGGTTGAGAGTGTATTCATATTTTGGCCTTCAATTGAGAATGTACGATCAACTACTTAATACCGGTTTTCACCACTCTCCCGGATTCTCCCCGCCGCTGTTCTCAAACTGTGTGCAAACATTTATCGTCGGTGGTGCCGACAGAGAATATGTCGGTTGTATAGTCGGCAGATGAAATGACCGGGTCGTAGGTTTTGTGTGAAACTTCGGGCCTGTGGTTCCGGTCGTTTACCGTTTGATTGGATTTTTTTAAAAGGGTCCGGCCGGAGGAGAACTTCACCTGTCTTCTCCGTCCGGGAAAATGCGATTGTCTTTTAACAGCGGTGCCGAAATATAAATTTCAGCTATGCGAAACCCCCCGGCCCTTTTGAAATTGTATATTGTTAACGGGTATTTTCCGGTTTTGATCGATAATCCGGCCGGGCATAAAGGCCGGTTCCGGAAAGATAATTTTGCCGGATATAAAACAAACTATCCGTAATACTGAAAGATCATATTGATATGCGTAAAGAGAGCTTTAATTTTATGAGGTTTTCCTGTGGTCCCATACTTTTGCTGATCGTTCTTTTCATAGCCGTGGTTGTATCGGCGCCGGTATCCGCACAGACATACCAGAACATTGAGATGACCGTAGATACCGGTGGTTCGTCTCTCGGGGAGATCGTATCGGTTACGACTGTGCCCGAGATTGGATCGTATTCGGTTACGATCACCCGCGGAACAGAGGTCTTTCCCGTCTCCGCAGGGGATTCGATCGAAGACGGGGATATCCTGGTATTGCAGAGGGGTGCATATGCCGATGTCTCGCTCTCCGACAGGCCCTCATCGCAGATGTTCGGGGGCGGGACCGACGGCCTTGCTGTTTTGTTCAAAAAATCCGGCTCTTCGTCGGATAGCGTGGACGAACAGGTGAAGACCGTGTACCTTCCTGCGGACACCGGCCACGAGGCGGGCAGGGTCGATTCAGTCGGCGGAAGCTGTTACATCCAGAGGGGCGACCGTATCCTTCCCGCGACCGTAGGCGAGATAATACTTGTCGGCGACCGGATATCGTGCGACGAGGGCTCGCAGGTTACGATCGAATTCTCCAGTCTCGGTTCCGCCAGGACGTTTTCATCCGGTCCGGTATGGGCGATAGAGAGGGAAAACAGTGAGACGGAGCCGGCCGGTGCGATAATGTCGCTATTTGATGAGATCGGGAAGAAGGCATCGGAGATCTGGGAAACGGTCACAGGATTCCTTAGCGGCGGGAAGTTCGATACCGCGGAACCGGATGAAGGGGTAGGAGTGAGAGGCTGACTTCTGTGAATTTTTTACTCTAAAAAAAATATTTTGATTACAGGATCGTGTATCACCATTGTGCCTAATCACGTTGCTTATGTAATTATTTTCCGGATTATTATTGACAGTAATATTCAATAAGCAAATTATATTGTATTACTGAATTAAAGTAATATAGAATTGTCTTTTGGGAGAAAGCTATGCAGAGAAATATCTCAGTTGAGAAACTAACTCAGACACCAATTGAAAAGCAGCAGATAGAGATCGCCGAGAGAAAGTGCATCGGCCACCCCGACAGTCTTGCAGACGGAATCGCGGAGGCGGTATCGAGAGCCCTTTCGAAAACATATCTTGAAGAGTGCGATGCGGTCCTTCACCACAACACGGACCAGGGCGAAGTTGTCGCAGGCGAGTCGATACCGAAATTCGGCGGCGGAAAGGTTACAAGGCCCATATACATCCTACTTACCGGCCGTGCGACGAAGGACTTCCAGGGAAAGACTATTCCTACCGACGCCATTGCAGTCGAGGCAGCCCGCAGCTATCTCAGCGAGACGCTCCAGTTCCTCAATATGGAAAGAGACGTAATCGTCGACTGCAGGATGGGAGTCGGTTCGTCCGATCTCCGCGACGTCTTCAAGGCATGCGGCGACAACCCCGTCCCCCACGCAAACGATACGTCGTTCGGTATCGGCCATGCACCCTTCAGCGATCTTGAAAACATCATCCTGACGGTTAGCGAACACATCGACAACAATGTCAGGCCCAAAAAGCCGGTAATCGGAACGGATGTCAAGATTATGGGACTCAGGCAGAACAACGAGATCAACCTGACACTCTGTGTCCCGATGATCGATCAGTTCTGCAGTTCAATGGACGACTATGTCGACGCGGTCGGCTTCATAGGCGAAGAAGTAAAGAAGGTCGCATCCGGATGCACGGACAGGAAAGTCAATGTCTGGATAAACACCGGCGACCGTGTAGACAAGGGAAGCATCTTCCTCACCGTGACCGGAACCTCGGCGGAGATGGGCGACGACGGATCTGTCGGCCGCGGCAACCGCTGCAATGGTCTGATCACCCCGCAGAGACCGATGAGCATGGAGGCAACGAGCGGAAAGAACCCGATAAACCACATAGGAAAGATCTACAACCTCCTCTCGACGGAGATCGCAACACAGTGCGTGAACGAGATCGACGGAATCGACGATCTCTACGTCCGCCTTCTCTCGCAGATTGGAAAACCCATCGACCAGCCGTTCGTTGCAAGTGCGCAGTATATAGCTGAAGAAGAGTGCAACGCCTCCGTCGGGCAGGATATCAATTCGATAATCGACGAGAGACTGGCCGATATAAGGTCAATCACCGAGAGGGTAATCCGCGGTGAATTAAAGACTTTCTAATACAACTATTTTTATAAGAATGAATTCCGATGCAAAACCAGGGGATGTAATACGTCTCGCCATCCCCAATAAAGGCAGAATTGCCGATCCGATTATCGAAACCGTCGAGAAGAGCGGGCTCAAAATCAAAAACAGCGTCCAGAGAAAGCTGATCTCAAAGACCTCCGACCCGGAGATCGAGGTGCTGTTCGCACGCCCTATCGATATTCCGGAGTTCGTGGCGGACGGGGCGGCGGATCTCGGGATCACGGGAAAGGACATGATCATGGAGAGGGGATCCGATGTTGAAGAGCTCCTCGATCTCCAGAGCGGAAACGCGAACCTTGTACTGGCGGTCCCGGCGGATTCGGGTATAACCGATCCGAAGCAGCTCGACGGCCTCCGTGTCGCGACCGAATTTTCGGGGATCTCGGCGAAGTACTTCAAAGATCTCGGCATAGATGTCACACTCGTTCCCGTCGGGGGCGCCTGCGAGGCCGCACCATATCTCGGGATCGCCGACGCGATAATCGATCTCACCAGTTCGGGTGTCACTCTCGCCACGAACAACCTGAAGGTTGTTGCCGAGATTCTCAAATCGACGACGGTTCTAATCGCCAACAGGAATGCAAAGGCAAGGTACCCCGAGAAGATCGCTGAGCTATGCCTCGCACTTGAGAGTGTAATCCGGGCACGGGGCCAGTGCTACCTCATGATGAATGTCATGCGTCAGTCGCTCGAAGAGGTGAAGAAGGAGCTTCCCGGACTTTCGGGCCCGACGGTGATGGACGTTTCGTCGGATGACAACCTTGTCGCTGTTCATGCGGTCGTAAAGGAGGATCATCTCTATTCGCTCGTCGGAAAGCTGAAGAAGGCGGGCGCAAGGGATATCCTCGTGGTCCCGATCGAGCGGATGATCCGTTGATCCTGGAGGCAGAGATGAAGGTCTTTCCTGCTGTGGATATACTCGGCGGCAGGTGCGTGCAGCTCGTCCAAGGGAAGAGGGAGTGCCGGACAGAGTACGGGGCACCGCTCGACTGTGCGATCCGCTGGATAGACGAGGGTGCGTACTGCCTCCACATAATCAATCTTGACGGGGCGTTCGGGAGTGCCGGAAGCAACGCGGAGCTGATCCGGGAGCTTGTGCGTGAGACCGGTGTATACGTTCAGCTCGGAGGAGGCATCAGGAGCGTCGAGGACGCCTCCGGGTGGCTTGAAACCGGTGTAGATAGGGTGATCCTCGGTACACTCGCGACAGAGCATCCTGAGGCCGTTACTGAGGTCTCCGATCTCTTCGGGAAGGAGAGGGTCGTTGCAGGCGTCGATGCACGCGGTGGTCAGGTCGTCGTGAAGGGCTGGGAAAATCCGGCCGGAGATTATATCAAGTGGGCGAAGAGGTTCGAGGAAGCGGGAGCGGGAGCCCTTCTCTTCACCAACGTCGATGTCGAGGGACTCCAGAAGGGAATCGATCCTGCTCCTGTCGAAAGACTCGTGAAGGCTACCTCCCTTCCCGTTGTAGTCGCCGGCGGCATCTCCTCGCCGGAAGACGTAGTAAAGATAAAGAAGATTGGAGCAGATGGAATAGTACTGGGTTCTGCACTTTACAGCGGCAGGATCAGCCTCGGGGCGGCCCTGGAGGTTTCCAAATGAGATGCTTTGAAAGATCGAGGAAGACGAAAGAGACGGATATTTTTGTATGGATTGATCTTGACGGAAAAGGGATAGTTAAGGCGGAGACCGGAATCCCGTTCCTCGATCACATGTTCGACGCGTTCGGAAGGCACGGGATGTTCGATCTGACGATAAGGGCGAAGGGAGACCTCGATGTCGACTGCCACCACACCATCGAGGATATCGGGATCGTCTTAGGCCAGGCAATCGCCGGTGCGATCGGCGACGGGAAAGGGATCACGAGGTTCTCTCACACGGCTGTTCCGATGGACGAATCGATCGCGTACGTGACCCTCGACTGCGGCGGACGGGCGTACCTTGTGATGAACGGCTCGCTCGGCGAGTATCCGGTGTCTGGAATTCCGGGAGACCTGCTGGAGCATTTCTTCTACAGTCTCTGCTCGAATGCGGATCTCACCGCCCACATAACATTCGAGGGCAAAAATGCGCATCACAAGTGCGAGGCAGTCTTCAAGGCCTTCGGTGTCGCCCTTAAAGCGGCTACGAGAGTGGACCCGGAGAAAGGAATACCGAGTACAAAAGGACAACTCTGATCTTTTTTTTATTAATCTTTTTTAACAGCCGTTGATTTGTCGTACATCATCAGCATATTTTGGCAACCCCTCGCCGCGAGCCGCTTTGCCGGCCCGCGGATCGGCCCCGACCTCGGGGCCTCCCTGTGGCGATAAACCGTTCAGGGGACAGGCGAGTGCCCCCTGAACGGAAATATGTGACAAGGTTATGAAAAAATACTGAGCAAATTTCTCCGTAAGAATTCTATGTCTTACTCAAGGGTCGATAGACGTGAAAAGTCCGGATATGAAAACAAAATACTAAAATAGCTGATTAATTCAAAAGAAAAAAGATTCAGGCGTTGACTGCCATGTCAACATCTTCTTTCTTGATCGTCTTGCGGCCTGCATGCTGGGCGTACTTTGATGCCTCTTTTGTGAGGTTTGCAATGTATGCCTCTGCTGCGTCAACGATTGCCTGTGCGGCATCGCTGCCTACTCTCTCTGCTCCATTCTTCTTTGCAATTCTTACAACTGCTGCAATTGGTAGATCATTCGCCATTTCAATTCCACCTCATTTGAAAAGTATATCGGGGAACATAAATACTTTTTGGGAATTTAGAGGGTTTTGAGGAATATAAACAAATAATTACTGCATTTTTTGATTTTTATGCAAAAATAAAAGAAAAATTATTAAAAGTCTTAAAAACCTCATAATCGTACTGAATCTCAAAAAGAATCCTAAAATATCTTCTGTTTGTAATCGGCCAATGCTGAAGCCAGAAAAACGGCATTTGAATAATCAGAGGAGGCGCGCGAAGTATCCACAAATATCCTGTCGAGATTTGCCACCGGAGCACCGTGTGCCCGCCCTCCTCCGAGGAGTGCGAGAGTCCTAAAGACAAGGTTGCCGGATATGCCGTCCGGGGCGATTATTATCCCGTGATCCCTGACTGCGTCCTCGATCAGGATCTCCATGTGATCGGAACTTGTTTCTGCCGCAACGGCCTCGGCATCCTCGATGGTTTTGTCGACGACAGGGTGCCTTCCGATGTCCCCCAGACGCCCTCCGGAGAGTATTGCGGTCTTTTCATTCATCCCGAGTGCGGACGCGATCTCCCTTGCGTAGCCTACGAACTCTACTTTCTCTTCCCTTGTCCAGCCTTCGTCGACTCCGACCGGTGCGAGGAGGAACTTTGTCCCCGACTGCGTCTCGAGGAGTGCGATCCGTTTCAGGGATTTAACATTTCCATATCCTTTCAGGAGCTTCATTACGGCGTTGGCCGGAAGCGTCCCTCTCACGGCGGCATCGATCCGTCCCTCGTACAACGCTTTGATGAGCTCCTCTTCGGCATTATCGCTGACTACTATATCGTACGGCGTGCCCGGAATATTTGTCTTCGAAAAAATGGTGATCCTGTTGCTCTTGGATGCGGAAGTGAGAGATCCTGTCACTCTCTCTGCATTTTTGTCTATACCGATGCCGATATGCATCACTGATTCCTCCTTAATCAGATGAAGAGGTGCATGATCCCTTCTTCACCGAGATCGAACACCTCGCTTTCCATATCGCCGTATTTTATGGTGAGGAGGTTTGTGCTATTTATCTCGCCGATATCTGCGGCCGTGATGCCTACTTCAGAGAATAGCCTGATAATCTCTGCTACATTCTTTTCCTCAGCCGTGAGGATGAAGCCCATTCCGGGGTACATCCGCACCCAGTGGTAGAAATCGATGCCTGCCTTTGCGAGGTCCGGTCTCGGGATCTTTGAAAGGCTTATGGACGCTCCTTTTTTGCTTGTCTCAAGGAGCATCCCGAGAGTGCCTATTACACCGGGGTTGCTGATGTCCTTTCCTGCGGTAACGAGACGGCGTTCGCCCAGGGTCTTCATCATCCTGATCTGGCTGCGAAGAGTTTCGGTGTCGCGGAGTGTTGCAGTGTCCCAGTTCAGGGCGCAGGAAGGATGGACCCGGCCGTCGAGATCGAATGCCGCGATTATCCTGTCTCCCTCCTTTGCCGTATGGGAGAAGATCGCCTCGTCGGGTTTTACTGTTCCAAGTATCGCAACGTCAACGGCAGAAAACTGTGAGTCGGGGTGGAGGTGTCCTCCGACTACCGGGACGCCGAACTTTCTGGAGGCGTCGGCCATTCCCCGGAGAACGTCATGGCAGATTTTTTCGTCCTGGACTGAGAGGATGTCGACCATCGCAAGAGGTGTCCCTCCCATCGCCGCAATGTCGTGCACGTTAACAAGAACCGAGCAGAACCCGGCCCAATAAGGATCGGCTTCCATCAGCATACTCCAGATCCCGTCCGCAGCAAGAAGAAGGCCTTCTTCGTTATTTTTTATTAAGGCGGCATCTTCCCCGAAGGACACGATAACATTGTCTGATTCTATTCGCAGAGACTGGATAATCTCTCCGATCGCACGTTTCCTCGTGACTCCTGCATATTCGCGCACTACTTGTGCTATCTGCTCAGTGGAACATTTTTTCTCCACTCTTAACACCAACTTATCTAATTATTCGGTCTTTCTATACTATTACATTGTTGTTATTGAACGGTTTATCCGTTGGTAACTGCTGGATAACCATTCAGTTCTTTTATGAAAATCGCGTTGCGATTTACATCGAACAGTCCGTGAAACATATGTTTCATAAACGTTTTCATGAAACCATGCTAATATTATGTGAGTTGCATGCTGGACTGGGTTGAGAAGTACAGGCCGAAGAGTCTCGGGGATATAGTCGGCAACAATGCCGCAGTCAGGCAGCTGGCCGAATGGGCGGCAAACTGGAAGATCGGGGACGAACCTGTCTTAATATATGGAAAACCCGGTATAGGCAAGACCTCTGCGGTTTATGCACTTGCGGCCGATATGAACTGGGAGGTCGTCGAACTGAACGCGAGCGACGACCGGACTAAATCCGTCATCGATAAGATCGCCGGCACGACTGCTACCACGATGAGCCTCACCGGGGCGTCGAGAAAACTTATCGTATTTGACGAGGCCGACAACCTGCACGGGAACGCCGACAGGGGCGGGGCCAGGGCGATTCTCGATACGATAAAAAATTCCTGCCAGCCGATCGCCCTTATTGCAAACGATATATACGGTGTTGCAAAGGAGCTCAAATCCGTCTGCATCCAGGTGCAGTTCAGGTCGCTCCAGGCGAGATCGATCGTTCCCCGGCTGAAATATATCTGCTCGTCCGAGGGGATAAAATGCGAAGAGAGTGCTCTGCTTGATATCGCCGATGAGTCATCCGGCGACCTGAGATCGGCGATAAATATGCTTCATGCGGCTTCGGCTGGTGCGGACGTGAGCGAGAATGAGGTTGCAACCTCCTCAAAGGACGAGAGATCCACGATATTCGATCTTGTCGGCGCCGCATTTAAAGGAAAGGACGATAAGAGGCTCATGTCCATCTCGTACGAGATTCCCGACACCCCGGAGACAACCGAGCAGTGGATCGAGGACAACCTTCCGTCGATTAAAGATCCAGCCGATATGGCGCTTGCGTACAGGTATATTTCGAAAGCCGATGAATTCCTCGGGGATACCTACAGGAGACAGTATTACACCCTTTGGAGATACGCCGGAGCCATGATGCTTATCGGAACCGCGGTATCGGCCGGGGGTGCAGGAGTCTCCGGCAGGATAATGCCTCCGTCAAGATGGGGGAGGCTGTTCAGGGCGAAGAAGCAAAAGGGCCTCAGGGATTCTCTCTTCAGGAATCTGTCGGAGACCTACCATATGCCCGAGGACACCCTGCGGGACGATATGCTGATACCGCTCTCCATCATCGCAGACGAATCGCCCCATGAATTCGCAAGGCAGAATAATCTCGATAAGGACGAGCTCGACTTCTTCCTGCATGACAAGGCGAGATCGGATGCAGTAATAAAGGATATTCAAAAAGCGGAAAAAGAAAAAGCAAAGGCGGAGAAGAAGAAAAAAATCTCTGCCAAAAAAACTGTTCCCGAAGATCCACCTGCTCTTCCGGAAGAGAAGATCAACAATGATCCGGCCGTTGAACCGGTGGCGAATGCGGCGGAAGCACCCCCGGAGAAGAAGGAAGATTCATCTCAGTCGACACTCTTCGACGGTTTCTGACTTTCAATTTTTATAATTTTCTCTTCTGTAATATCTGTGCAGGATAACGCCGCAGTCTATTATCTCGCCGCCGTTTTCATATATCTCATTTCCCAGGTGGTATACGATCAGGTCGGCCCCGGCTGCCTTTGCGGTCTTAATGAGATCCGGGACCATCTCTACACCGGGCCGGACGGAATAGATGAGTCCCCTGCCCGAATATATGGAGAGATCAGGCGACGTGATATCGTCCCGGGTGAAAATGACAGGGCATTCGGGACATTCCCTGATATCGGTTGCGCATAGATCGACCCCCCTTTCGGCCAGGATTTCGGCTGTTGTGGTATTCCTGCCGATGCCCACTTCGACTGCGGATTTGTAATGTCCGGCCAGGTATTCCGCGATTCGTTCTTCAATACTCTTATAATCGACCATTGTCAAAATATAATCTGAATGGGGATTCTTATTTTTTGGGATGAAGATGTCCCTGAAGGCCTCCAGCAGCCGTTCGTCCGGATGGTCTCTCATACTCTCGATATGCCCGCGTCAGCCCAGCCCAACGGCATGATGCTCAGGGGTTTTGATCGTTCAAGGAATCAGAACGATGCAAGCAGGATACTCGGGGATATGCAGGATATATACACCCGGCGGGCGGGATGCGAAGAGGCTGTTTTGCTTGTTACGGGAAAAGACCTCTATATCAGGGGGCGGGACTTTGTCTTCGGTCTTGCACGGCCGGGAGTTAAGGTTTCCGTCGTCTCGACGGCGAGACTCGACAACCGCTGGTACGGGAGGCAGCCGAGCGATGAAGACCTCATGGACAGGCTGGTTAAGGAGGGGTGCCACGAGCTGTGCCACTGTATGGGACTCGATCACTGCGAAAACCCCGAGTGCATAATGTACTACCCGCAGACTCTCGATGAACTTGACCGGAAAAAGAAGACGCTGTGCCCTGAATGCAGGCAGTACCTGAATCTCTACAGGTTTTCCGATTAAAGCATATAAAGAAACGGTATTATTGTAAAAGATTAAATACTGATTAATAATGGATCCGCGGACCCTCGATATTGCTGCATTCATCGCTGCCCTTTGTATTGTTGCGGCTATTGCATTTATGGTCAATTCCACTGCCGGAGAGGATGAAAAGGTCGGTGTCAACGTTTCCGTTCCGGATGCAACTGCTGATTCATCTTTAGCGGACAATGCTTCCGGCGGCCTGACCCTGCAGTACGGGCTTCCGTCATATCTCACGAAGGCCGAGAGGAACTGGCTGATCTCAAGGCAGGTCTCGCAGGGTATGGACTATTATCTTCCGACGACAAGGGATTATGCGGTCCGGTACATTCCATCCGATCATGCAGGCACTTTTACTATTGAGCAGGCGTGTGATATCCGGGATGGTTCGGTTGCCGACTGGACATATTCGGGAGAAGACGGAGGGCTCCTGGATATATCATCCGCAAGCCGGAGCATCAACACCGGCCTTACCGGAGATGAAGCCGATTTTGCAGTTTTTCTTGCATCGATGTTCAAGGGGGCAGGCGGAGAAGCCAGGGTAAAGAGCGGTGTAGATCCTGAATCCGGCGAATATGCAGTTACCGAACTATATCTCGGCAACAGCGAAGATTACAATACGAAGATAATCAGCCCGGAAAAATACGAGGCATTCAAATCTAATTATTCGGCAATATTCGAAAAGGACCCAAGCGGCCTGACGATATTCAAATACAGGTATGGGACACTGTGCAGCGGCGATACCTGCTACAGTTACATGGATCCGTTTATGGAGATCATGAACGAACCTGAGAAGTACGGGGAGATATGCTACAACTATCCGAAGCTTATCAATTACCTGCTCCTGTTTCCTGATACGAATGCGATAGATTTCCAGGCGCTTTATATACAGGTTAGATACGGGGGTTATGATGACAAATATAAGGAGACCAGGGATATAAGGAACCTGAATTACGATTATTACGTCGAGGAGAACGGCGAGGTTACATACTGGCTTCCTATGGAGCTTTCCGGGAAATATCCCGGTGATACCGGATACAGCGACGCCGGTTCGGCGATGGTATATTATTCCGACGGTTCGTATAAATCGGTAAGAGTTAATGAAAAGGTTGCACCGGTAATCGGGTAATTGCAGGTGAAGACGAACCGGCAGAAACGGGGTGAAATATGAAGGGGAAGGGGTTGAAAAAGAGTAGCTGGAATGTCTGCGGTCTTGTTCTGGCCGTTTTGGGAATCTGCTGCATTGTCGCGGCGACCCAGGCGGGCATCCTGGTATATTCCTCCCAGGAGACGCAGGACGTTGTCGAGTCACCCGTGGTGCCGTACGACCAGAAGAAGGCTGTTCTCTATGCCGATGCGCTCCAGACGAACAATTCCGCCGTTCTCGGTTACGCCTTGCTGAGAACGACAGCCGTTGATCCTGACGGAGATACCCTGCAGTACGCCTGCGATATATGGGACGATCTCAACAGCAACTGGAAGGTCGTCAGCGATCCTCCCGGCCCTGAGTATATCTCGTCCTCGCTTGAATCGATAAAGGCCGATCTCAGGGGAGACTGCGACGACTACTCGGTTCTGATGGCCGGGCTTGCCGGTTCCGTGGGTGCGGAGATGAGGATCGTGAATGTCGCGGGGACGGGGGGAAATCCCGGACATGCGTTTCCTGAATATTACCTTGGAACTGACGAAGATGAAGTGATCGGGCAATGCAGGTGCATCTCCGCCCGTTATGGCTGCGAAAGGGTCTATTATAGTATCGACGGGCAGAACGGGGAGACTGCATACTGGCTGAACTTTGACTGGTCGGTAGGCCGGAATCCCGATCTGGGATACTATGTCTATGGGGATTCATCAAACTATCATGAACTGGTGCATCCCGGTGAGAGTTATTACGGTGTAGGCCAGCCGGCTGTATTCTATTACCCCGACGGAACTTATTCATCCGATACTCCCGGTCATGGCTACTACGAAGAGGATGTATTCGGAAAGGAGGCGCTGTATGAGATCCAGCTTTAGTAATTTCCTCCCGATTATCGCCGTCATCATCCTGGTTGCGGTATCGATCACTTCCGGCTGCTCCTCGCAGGATGAAGCCAATAATGCAACTTTGGGAGAGATCAATTCGATCGAAAAGCTTGCCGACAACAGGCTGATCGCGATCGATTTCACGACTCAGGACGAGATATTCTACTCCCAGCTTGAAGCCTCCGGGGCCCAGTACAAGGAGGCGCTCGATATGCTGTACGGGCTCGGCCCTACCTTCTACTTGGAAGGGTACGGATATGAAGCAAGAATAAAATCCCTCCAGTTCAAGATCGATTTCCTAGATGTATGTTCTGAACTGGCTGCAGCCGACGAGGATGCCAAAGCGATATTCCAGACGAGCACTCCTGAATTCAGGACCGGCCTTGTTGAAGTCCTGAACGATTATCAAAATATACGGCAGAGAATCCTCTTCCTACAGGTTATGGGCGGCGATATCGACAAGAACCTGATCAATTCGGACTATACGCAGGCTATCAGTGTAATCCGGGGAGAACTCGATGTAATGCTTGAATCGGTGGATTCAAGGATCTCTGTTTTGGCGGAATATCGTTAGACGTTTTTTTGGAGAATAAATGCAACCTTCGAGGTTGCAAAAGCTTAAGGAGTGGTCAATACAAATCAGAGTATTCACTCATATTCAGGAGACTGATATGGAATATTTCAAATCACTGATCAACAGAAAATTCAAGGATGTTGTCGGAACCCGGTACAAAGATGTTTTAAAAGATTACCGCGAGTTCCTCCTGACCGAAGACGAGATAGTCATCTGCAATTTCAGGAAGGTCCTGATGCCGCTCGATATATTTGTCAAAGAGGCATCGGAGGATCTTTATGATCTCCTGACAGCTTTTGACGACATCGAAATAAACCTGGTATATATCACCGACTCCGATGTCGTCTCGATAATAAGCGATGTCCTGGGGGAGGATACGGCCGAAGTCTACCAGAACAAAAAGGAGGAGTACGGCACGAAACTCCTCGAAAAGATATCGGGAGAGCTTGAAGGGCGGGGAATGGCTGTGAACCGCCGCCAGTATTCCGGCCATAAATGGGACGATGTCGAGATAATGTCCGAGAATTACGACCTTGTCGCGATCTCCAAGTGCTATGGCGGAGGCAGGGGCGATGAAAACGAGATAAGCCCTGTTGCACAGCGTCTTGTCCAGCAGATGAGTGTGTCCACTATTTTATACTGAGGTTTTTGGAGGTGAAGCATTCATATGGCATTAATTGAGGCATTAATCGCGGTAGTTGTATTCCTGATCACATATGTCCTGATAGTCGATGAAAGGATAAACAGGGCCGTTGCGGCGATGGCGGGTGCCGCGGTTCTGGTATTCCTTGGGATTGTCCCGTGGGAGAATCTGCTCGAATATGTTGATTTCGGGACTATATTTCTTCTGATGGGAATGATGATCATCGTGAATGTCGCGAGCAACAGCGGGTTGTTCGAATATCTTGCGATTATCACGGCGAAGGCGGCTAAGGGCAGCCCGATAATGGTGCTGGTGTTATTCTCGTGTGTAACCGCAGTGACGAGCGCCTTCCTTGATAATGTTACCACGGTTCTGCTGATGACACCCATGCTGCTCTACATCGCGAAGGTCATGGACTTAAATCCCATCCCGTTCCTTCTTGCCGAGGTTTTGTCCTCTAACGTGGGCGGAATGGCGACTCTTATCGGTGATCCGCCGAACATCATGATTGCATCCGCTGCGGGCCTGACATTCAACGAGTTCCTGATGACGATGGGGCCGATCGCGATCGTGGATCTTCTCGTGATACTGGTGATATTCTACGTCATCTATGGCCGGAAGATGAAGGTCGATGATACAGGGAAGGCGGCGATAAAGAAGACTATTGATGCGCTTGACGAACGTGCGGCGATCCAGGACACTGTTCTGTTCAAGAAATCGATCATCGCCCTTGCAATTGTAATCATGCTCTTCTTCATGCACAACAATATCGGTGAGATCCTGCACACGTTCCTTCCGTTCGTGGACCCGTCGATGACTCTCGAACCTGCCGAGGTGGCTCTTATCGGAGCGGCACTGATATTGTTCTGGTCGAGAAAGTCCCCGGAAGTAATATTCGAGAAGGTCGAATGGACCGCCCTGTTCTTCTTCGGCGGCCTGTTCATCCTTGTCGGCGGACTTGTGGAGACCGGGGTGATCAACGATCTCGCATTGATGATGACGTCCAGCCTGACAAGTACCGGCGAGGCGATGTTCGTGATCGCATGGTTCTCGGCGATTGCCTCAGCAATTGTGGATAACATTCCGCTTACTGCGGCCCTTATTCCGCTTATCCAGGATATCGGCATAAATGCGCCGAATATCGATATCTATCCGCTGTGGTGGGCGCTCTCGCTCGGTGCCTGTCTGGGAGGAAACGGAACGGCGATTGCGGCGTCTGCGAACGTGGTCGTGCTGGGTATAGCTGAGAGAGAAGGGATAAAGATCACGTTCTTCGATTTCCTGAAGATCGGAATGTTGGTCCTCGTCGTCACGGTCGCGATTGGCCTGGGTATGCTGTATATAATGTTCTAAATTAAAGGAAGGTGTAAGGATGAAAATATTAGTACTTCTGGACGGCTCGAAGTGGAGTTACAAGGCGGCAATCAACGCCATTGAGATGGCGAAGAAGAAGGATGCGGAGATTACGATCTTCTCGGTTATCGACAGGGAGGAGACACGTTCCGCTGCCTTCTATTTCTGCCAGCAGAGCAACAGGTGCGATCTCGTCAACGAGCATGAAGACAAGATATACAGGGATTTAAAGAAGAGCATCGGCGAAGACTTAAACGAACTGACCCTGAATATGAACAGGATGAACCTGAAGGGGAGATCGAAGATTGTCGAGGGGAAGCGTGAGGATGAGATCCTGAAGGAGTTTTCCTCCGGGGGTTACAATCTCGTCGTCATGGGAGCCTTTGGTAAGAGATCCAATATCAGGGTTGGGACACTGTTCAAGGATATCTCGACATCGATCAATGTCCCTATTCTAATCTTAAGATAATTTTTTTTGGTAATATCTGTAATCGCTTTCAGTAATAATCCATATCATCTTAATTCTAAGGCTTTAATTTTTAAATTCCCTTTAATCCTTAAAATTCAATTTTTTAGAATTAATATTATTGGGATTAAATACTTTTTTAATTATTATTTATTTAACTATTTAACAAGCACAAAATGTCAAAATTCATAAAAAAGCAAACTATTAGAAAAAGTGTAATGCTAAAGAGAATAAACCAAATTCTGATAAAAAATCTACTTAAATGAAGCATAGTATTCTTTCCTGATACATATATTAGTGGTTTTCCTTTAATTATCGGCCAATCATAATCATTATCGAATGAGGGATGTTTACGGAATATATTTAAATGCTTTCCATGTGTTGAAAAGAGGTATTTTTCACAATTACGCAATTTATTTTCCCAGTATGCAGTCCAAAATATCCCAGACATGTTTATTTTATAAAAATAACGAGAGATAAAAAATCCAACTAATGAAAAAATTAGTAATATAATCAAATTTTTGGGATTCAATTCAAGATTTCTTAATAAAGAGAAATTAAGGCCAATTAATGCGCTATTCAGGAGCATAAATATTGTAGTCCTAGACATTAGCAATTTATGTTCTGAATTACGTAATTGCATAAAATATTCATATGCCCTAATAGAATCTTGCTTTGAGTATTCAATGGTAGCATCTCGTTTAGAATCTGTTTCAGATTGAGCTAATAGATTACTGTTTAAATTATCGTTAGATAGAGCTTCCTTCTCTTCTAGGTCTTCTTGATTAGTAATCATTATATAAACTTATCATAAGTTTAAACAATTATTAAATTAACTGATCTATATTAGTGAATTTTATTCAAATGTTCATATCGGCATAAAGGATATTCTGTCATTTATATTTCATTTTCGTGGTAAAACCTTTAATCAAAGTTTTTTTGTAAAATCTCTATTGTAATTCCCTACCGTCTGTTTTTTTAAGTCAAATCAATTTTTTATAAACGCTTCAAATTTTTGATATGCTTCATTGTCATCTATTTGAATTTCAGGGTGTTTGAAGAAGAATGATGAAATATCATTTATTGAACCAGATAAATTTTTATCTCTTGCTAGTTTCAAACTTCTGATTACATCGATCATCACGCCTGCTGAATTTGGTGAATCTTCAACTTCAAGATCTAAATTAATCTTAACAGGCAAATTTCCAAAATTCCGGCAATTTACTTCTATATTACATTTTTTAACATCCTTTAATTCAGGAGAATATTCAGGATCAAGTACTACAATATTACTGTTATAAGGAATTATGCTTTCAATTGCTTCAGTTTTTGAGATTCGTTTATACTGTAGACGGTTTTTTTCGGAAAGATTAACAAAATCAGAGTTCCCACCAATATTTTTTTGTGAACTGTTCTCAATATAAATCCCTCTTTTCAATAATAATTCAACGAGAGTTCGATGAAGTATAGTGGCTCCGATCTGTGATTTAATGTCGTCTCCAACAACCGGAAGATTTCTTTCTTCAAATTTTTTACTCCACTCTTTTTTTGAGGCAATAAAAACTGGAATAGCATTAATGAAGGAACAATTTGCAATTAATGCCTGTTCTGCATAGAATTCAGAGGCTCTTACACTCCCTGTTGGTAACAAATTTATTAATATTTCAGCACCAGTTTTTTTTAATTCGTCTGCTACATTCACTTCTATAGATTCAGAATTTACTTTTACAATTTTACTAAGTTTATAACCTAGTCCATCTAATACAGGTCCTTGTTTTACTGTTACATCCAAAAAAGGAACCTCTGAAAATTTAATTGCATTATTAGGTTCTGTAAATATCGCTTCGGAAACATCCTTCCCTACTTTTTTTTCATTTATGTCAAATGCTGCCACGCATTCTATATCGGATATTTTGTAATTCTCAATTTCATTATGAAGAATCCCGGGGATTAAACCACTGTCTCGATCCACAGTTTTGTAAAGACATAGTCCCTGTATTAAAGACGAAGCACAATTCCCGATACCGGCAATTGCTATTTTTATATTACTCATTTTAGATCCTGTCTTCAAGTATATTTTTAGTGCTTAAAATATATTGTGTTATCCCAAAAGCATATAGATCAGTATGTGATACTGCATAGACTTCTTACAACTAAATTAACTATAAGAACATTTAACTTTGCTATTTTTCAATAGATCTCTAATTATAACTCCCCGATATCCTCGTTCCACAACTCCGGGTTGTTTTTTATGAATTCTGCCATCATATCGGCACATTCGTCCAGGTCGAGATCTGTCACCTCGACGCCCATCGATATCAGGAAATCTTTTGCGCCTGCAAAGTTCCTCGACTCTCCCACAATGACTCGTGGTATTCCGAACTGCACTACTGCTCCGGCACAAAGGTAGCACGGCATGAGCGTGGAGTAGAGGGTCGTGTCCCTGTAGCTCCCAATCCTTCCTGCGTTTCTCAGGCAGTCGATCTCTGCATGAACTATGGGATCATCCTCCTGGATGCGCCTGTTGTGCCCCCTGCCGATGATTCTGCCGTCCCTCACGAGAACCGCACCTATCGGGATGCCGCCTTCGTCATGCCCCTTTTTCGCCTCGATTATTGCAGCGGTCATAAACCTGTCTGTTGCAGGGTTCATTTCATTACTTTTGGACATTTCATGGATTTGGAATTTTTGGTAATCTCTTCGGCAACATATTTATACTACGATGTATGGATATGTACATTAATGGTAGTAAATGGTTTTATCGTGACTGGTATTATTATACGGAAAAAATCTGAATTCGCGGGGGTATTCTGAGATGAAATCCCGAGATATCGCAGTAGTGGGAATTCTCCTTGCCATAGGTGCGATCCTGAGATTTATCGCGAACATGTTCCCCGGAGCAATCGTGGGAAACCCGGTGATCGCACTGTATTGTCTTGCGATTATTCTGATTCATCCTACCGTAAAAGAGGCTTTCGGGATAGGAATCGTTGCCGCGATCGTGTCGATGATGATCAGCCATTCGATCTTCCCGCCGGCGAATCTTGTCAGTGAAGCGCTTGGTGCCATCGTATGTATGCTTCTTTACTCGATGCTTGAGAACAAGATTGCAGTCGCACCTGCGATTACGACATTCGTTGCGACTCTTGTGAGCGGATTTTCGTTCATTCTCGTCTGCATGCTTGTGATGCTTGCCTCGATAATCTCAATTCCCACAGGAACAGTTATGGGATTTTTCGTGGCTGTTGCACCAATCGTGATTATCACGGCGGTGTTCAACTGTATCGTTACGCAGGTTCTCTACTTCCCTGCAAAAAGAATTCTCTCCCGGTAATTTCACCGGGTACTTTTTTTGGATAAAAATACGCCTCGATGAACATGTTTATACATCGAAGGACAAAATAATTAACAGGTAATTCTGATAATATGTCCGGAGCAAAAATTGGATGAAATCGAAAGACATTGCGATTGTGGGTATTCTGCTGGCAATTGGTGCGATTCTGAGATATTTTTCAAATATTATTCCCGGTGCGATCGTCGCGAATCCGATTATTGCACTCTATTGTCTCGCGATAATCCTGATTGCTCCCAGGGCAAGGGATGCACTCGGTATTGGTATCGTTGCGGGAATCGTCTCCGCCCTGATCAGCCACTCGATCTTTCCGCCGGGAAATCTCATAAGCGAACCGGTCGGAGCCCTGGTGTGTCTCGGCGTCTATTCGGTAACAAGGAAGAGACTCCCTTTTTCTCCAGGGATTTCAACGCTTGTGGCCACTCTTGCAAGCGGTTTTACGTTTCTGTTTGTAAGTATCATAGTCATTGTAGCAGGCATAATTCCGCTGGCAGGACAATATAACACGATAGGTGCATTCGTAGTTACGCTCTCCCCTATAGTCATCGCTACCTCGGTCTTTAACGCGGTGATAACACAGGTGCTCTACTTCCCATCATCGAGGATACTGATGAGGGGGATAAAGGGTGAGGCGGAGCCTGCTCCTGTAAAGGCAGAAGTGATCTCGCCGGTTGCCGGAGAAGAGGAAATATCTCCTGTGGCGGTTGAGTTCAAAGATTATACGTATAACTATCCGGCAGGCAAAAGGCCCGCGCTCTCTAGTATAAATCTCAAAATAAACAGGGGGGAGTGCGTGCTTATCAACGGGACAACGGGTGCGGGAAAAACGACACTCTGTCTTGCAGCGGCAGGCATCCTTCATCATGAATACGAGGGCAGGGAAGAAGGGACCATCTCGATATTCGGAAGAGATGTTTCCTCTTATACCGATATGGGTGACATCGGGAAGCATGTCGGAGTAGTCTTCGACGATGCCGATGCGCAGTTGATCTTTACGACTGTCGAGGAGGAGGTTCTCTCGGGACTCGAGAACAGGGGACTTGAGGCGGACGATGTCGTAAAGCGGCTCGAAGATATAATGAAACTGACCAATATCGAACACCTCCGCTACAGGTCGCCGCATACCCTCTCGGGCGGTCAGAAGCAGAGAGTGGCACTTGCATCGACACTAGCTTCGGGAACGGACTGCCTGATCCTTGACGAGGCGACCGCAGAGCTGGATACGGTTGCAACCGAACAAATTATTACTGTTCTTACGAGGCTGAAGAACGAAGGAAAGACCATTATCGTCGTCGAACAGAAGCCCAAAGCACTCTCGACGATCGCCGACAGGGTGATCTTCATAGATAATGGAAGATTGGTGAACGAAATCTCGCCTTCGGAGTTCTTCAGCGAGAAAGAGAAGGAAGAAGCGGAGAAGACCGTGACATTCGGGTATAGCCTGAAAGAAAAGATCAGTAATGGCTGCGGCGAACCTGTCGTGTCGATCCGTGATCTTGTCCATGACTATGGAGGGGGGTTCAGGGCACTTGATGGGATCTCCGTAGACTTCTACCCCGGGGAGTTCATTGCAATAATCGGGGAGAACGGTTCGGGAAAGACTACTCTCTCGAAGCATCTTAACGGCCTCCTGAAGCCGACATCGGGGACAGTTATGATCTCGGGGATCGATTCCTCGGATTCGGGCGTGATCGAACTTTCCCGCCATGTCGGTCTTGTCTTCCAGAATCCCGATACGATGCTCTTCGAGGATACGATCGAGAGGGAGATCGAGTTCGGCCTGAAGAACATCTCGATGGATTATCCGGAAGGATACATCGACGAGGTCATTGATGAGGTAGGACTTTCTGAGCAGAAAGGGGCGTTCCCGAGATCGATGAGCCGCGGAGAGAGGCAGAGACTTGCGATTGCCTGTGTTGTTGCCATGAAACCGAAAGTGATTCTTCTCGACGAACCTACGACAGGCCTCGATCCGGTAGAGTCGGAGAGGATCATGAATATCCTCGAGGGTCTTTCCGGGGCAGGACATACGATAATCATGGTGAGCCATGATTTGGATATAGTCCGGAACCATGCGGCGAGGATCATAAAGATGGCAGACGGGAAGATCGTTTCGGATACTTTCAGGGAGGTGAACGAATAATGTCAGAGATTTTGCAGTATAAGAGGATGAACGGAGTATTTCACCGGATGAACGCCTTAACGAAGGTGATTTTTCTGGTGTTCGTTGTAATTGCGGCGATAATATCCACCGACCCGGTGGTTCTTCTCGGGATCGTTGCAGTGATCTTCCTTCTGTCGATCGCAGGAAAGATGCACATGGAGCTCTTAAGGCAGGTTCCGATGCTGATATTCCTCTCGCTGGGCCTTTTCCTCCTGACGATTATCACTATGCAGGCGGGAGACACAGTCGGATATCTCATACCGTCTTTCATCCCGGTGATCGGGGGCGTCGTACCGATAACGAGCGGAGCCCTGACTTTTGCAATGATCCTCTCGCTCCGCTTCTTCGTGATGTTGTTTGCGTTCCAGATCGTGATCATATCTACGCAGCCGAGAGAACTGGTTCACGCCTTACAGACGATGAGGCTTCCTGTAGACTATACGCTGATGCTCCTTATTGCGATACGTTTCATCCCCAGCCTCCAGCTGGAGGGAAAAAGGATCCAGGAGGCCCAGCTTGCAAGGGCGTACAATCCGGGCAAAGGAGTGAAGGGAAAGATCAATTCCATGGCCCCCGTCATGATTCCACTCGTCTCAAACGCATTAGGGAAAGCGAACGTCCTGGGCCTGACGATCGATCTCAGGGGCCTTCGGACGATGAAGAGGACACACGTGATGGAGAATCCCACAGGGACGGCCGATTATCTCATGCTTGGAGGGATTGTTGTGTGTGTTGTTTTGTTCGTTGTTTATTATGCCATGAACAACGGGTTGATTTAATTTTTTTATTTTCCTGGTGGAAATCATTATTATAGAGTGAGAGGGAAGTATCCCCATCCCTTTAACCCTCCCCCTCGTGGCGATAGGTCGCGTTGGGATAGACAAGCATCCCTCCGGTTCCATGAATGAATTTGATTTCTTTCGAAGTATAGGATAGTTTTGAGTCATAGGGATTTCTATCTCTAATTTTGTTCTTCCCGGCCGAGGCTACCCGAAGGGGTAGCGTCCAGGCCGGGTTATCACAATTGCGCAAGTTGCGGAGCAATCTTGCGTTCGGGCTGCCCCGTAGGGGCTCATGCCCTTCTAAAATTAAAAAAATCTGGATAAACAGGGAAGAGGGGGAATTCCGTCCCATATTAAAAATTAAAATAAAAGTCCCGGTTCAAAGCAACTCTTCCAAAACTTCATCGGTATTTTCAACACATTTTGCTTTGGATTGTATGAGATTGTAAAGTTCCGTCGCCCTTCCGTCGGTTAGATCCTTCTTCTTCAGTTTGTTATTGGGGTTTACGAATATGACCTCTTTCCTGTCGAGGTATTCGGCGGCAATCTCAAGATTCGGCAGGTTTCCTTTGCCGACATTTACAGCCACGATTATAATCGTGTCAGCAAGATCGCAGATTTTCTTCAGGTCTGCAATCTCCGTATCCGAATATCGTGTAAAAGGCGGTGCTGAGATTGTGTCTATTCCTATCGATTTTGCAGACTCGTAGTCCTGGTCACCCTGGTTGAGGATTCCCGCAGAAACTTCCATCCCGGCGGAATGAAGGGACATGATGATCTGCCTCCCCATTCCCTCTCCGCTTATGACATGAACCCTTCTTTTTATTTCGGATTTCTTTTCGGGCGGAAGCGAGAAGGCGAACTGTTTCTTTTTGCCGTCGGGCCCTGGATACTGCATTGCGAGAACACCGAATACGTCTTCAAGAGTTTCCGCGGAGAGAACCTCATC
Source organism: Methanolacinia paynteri (assembly GCF_000784355.1). Lineage (NCBI taxonomy): Archaea > Methanobacteriati > Methanobacteriota > Methanomicrobia > Methanomicrobiales > Methanomicrobiaceae > Methanolacinia > Methanolacinia paynteri. The sequence goes on from NZ_KN360930.1 coordinate 27,619, forward strand.
TGAAGACCCTTCTTTCAGCACGTAGCCGTCCTTTGTTATCACGATATCGTCGCAGTATGAGGATGCCTGGTTTATCTCGTGAATGATGCATACGACTGATTTTTCTTTTGTCAGCCTGGAGAGAAGCTTCATAAGTTCAAGCTGATGCCTGATATCGAGATGCGATGTAGGCTCGTCGAGCATCAGAAATTCCGGCTCCTGCGCAAGCGCCCTTGCAATCATGACACGCTGGAGTTCTCCACCGGAGAGTTCGTTGATCTTTCGATCCTGGAACTGGATTACATTCGCATCCCTGAGTGAGTCAGTCACGATCCTGTGATCTTCGTTTGAATCCGGCTGGAAATTCTTCTGGTAAGGGCTTCTCCCGAGCATGACGTAATCGTATACAGGAAAAGAGAAAGGCGTATAGATCTTCTGCTCGACCACGGCTCGCATCTTTGCCAGTTCTATAGGTGGCACTTCCCCGATGACTGTATCATTGTACCTGATGACTCCCTCCGAAGGTTGAAGGAACCCTGCAATTACCTTCAGGACTGTTGTTTTTCCACATCCGTTCGGCCCGATAATGCCGGTGATCCTGTTGTCGCGGCATGTGAAGTTCATATCTTTCAGGACCTCTCTCGATTCGGTGTAGCCGAACTTAATTCCTTCAATACTTATCGGCATCAGAGCTCACCCCGCTTTGACCTGAGGAGATAGAGGAAGAACGGTGCACCGCAAAGTGCGGTCAGCACTCCGAGAGGGAGTTCTGCGGGCGATATCATGATTCTTGCAAAATCATCTGCAATTACAAGGAATATCGCTCCGGTAAATATCGAAACGGGAATTAGTATCCTGTGATCCGGCCCGACAATGAGCCTTACTATGTGCGGTACTATAAGGCCGACGAATCCGATGACCCCGCTTACCGCGACTGCCGCACTTGTGACAAATGCTGTAAGGACAAGAAGGACCTTCTTCATCTTTTCAACATCGATCCCGAGGTACTGTGCCGATTCTTCCCCGAACATGATGGCATTCATACTCCTCGCCATTGTTATCATCGCGAGCGAACCGATTATTGCGAATGGTATTATTATCCAGATATAATTCCATCCCCTCCCTGAAAGTCCGCCCATCATCCAGAACATGATCTGCTGGAGGTTCTGTCCGCCTGTAAACATCATGAATGAATTTATTGCCGATAAAAAGGCCGATATCGCGATACCTGAGAGGAGGAGTGTGTTTACCGGAACGTGATTTCCAACTTTCCCAACGTAGTATACGAGAAAGATTGTAATTATGCCGAATACGAACGAGAGTAGCGGCAGTGTATAGAGACTCAGGGCCCATGCCGCTCCGTACACGAAGACGATCGTCGCCCCGAGCGCAGCACCGTTTGAAATTCCAAGGATGTACGGGTCGGCCATCGGGTTCCTGAAGAGGCTCTGGAGTGCCGCACCGCTTATTGCAAGACAAAGGCCGACGAGTGCACCAAGTATCACCCTTGGCAGGCGAATTTCCCATATAATCGTTGCATCGCCTGACAACCAGAATGGCGCCTGGTGAGTCAGCGGCTCGGTGAGAATCGCGATTACGGTCTCCGCACTGATATTGGATTCGCCGATGCCGACGGAGATAAGCATTATGATAATCGTGAGCAGGAATAATCCTGCCGAGATCATCACAGTATTTCTGCGTTTATACATTGATAGAACTGCTCCAGTCCGTCGATTATTCTGGGTCCGGGTCTTGAAACCGTGTCGTCGTCTACCGTGTAGACCCTGCCGTCCTTTACTGCCGGAAGATCCTTAAATTCAGGGATCGAAAGGATCTGCTGTGTGAAATTAACCGTGGTGCTTCCGTGGCCTGAAGGAACTATGATGACCTCAGGCGCCCTTTCGATCACTGCCTCATATGACGCGACAAAATATCCGTCCATGTCGGCAAAGACATTCACTCCACCAGCTTCCTCTATCATCTCACCCTGCAGGGTGTTGTTGCCAGCGGCATAGAGCGGTTCGACCGCAACCACATACCAGGTCTTTGGTGCGGGCGTCTCCTTGGGGGCATCTTCGATTGCTGTCTGGCGGGATGTCATATTGCCTATGAGTGCGTCGGCACTATCTTCAAGTCCCAGAATTTCTCCGAGTGATTCGATATTCGAATATACGTCGTCGATAGTTTCGAGATCATAGATCTCAACATCGTAGCCGAGACTTTTCAGGCTGTCGACAACTGTTTTGTCCGCAAGTGTCGTTCCGATTATCAGGTCGGGATCCTTCGATACGATCGATTCGATGCTGAGCGTCTGCGGGCCTCCTACCGAAGGAACGGAGAGTGCTTCAGGGGGATAGTCATCATAATCACTTCTCCCTACAAGCGAAACGCCGGAGTTCGGCGTGTTTATCGCGTAAAATATCTCTGTCTCGCTCGGTGCGAGGGAGACTACTCTTGTATCTGTTGCCGTCGAAGAATTGCTGCTGTTTATGCTGCCTGTATCTGTGTTATCCGTACATCCGGAACAAAAGAGAAGAATTCCTGTAAATACAAATAACATCAGAGTCATTCGAAGAAACCATTTGGACATTACAGAAATATTGACATATAAACAAGTTAAATTTTTTTAGATAAACTTCTTTTGAAAAACTTTATACTGTTAAATACCAAATTTAATATTACAGTTAATTTGAGTTAACACAAATTAACTTGTTTTGTTGATTAGAGACGGAGAGATGAAAAAAATGATTAAATCTAGCGAAGACGCTGTTTCGCCGGTTGTAGGTGTAATGCTGATGCTGGTCGTTACAATTATTCTTGCGGCTGTTGTTTCTGCATTTGCAGGAGGAATGGGAGGCGACATGGAGAAGGCACCACAGGCCGTTCTCGATGTGGAGATTAAGTATGCCGATATGGGCATGAATGTAGGTATAGATTCCAGCAATTTCGGTTACATTACGTCGTTTGAGCAGGTCAGCGGTGAACCCATCCCGACGAAAGATCTGGAAATCATCACCTACTACACGAACATAAGCGGCGATACGTACAAGCACGAACAGAGTCCTTCCAGTGACACATATGATATTTACACTGGTTCACCTCTGTACGAGGGATATGGTATCACGAGAGTGCCTTATCTTAATGATCTTTCGGTAGGTTGGGCCTCAAATGAGAAGGTGTGGTTCGGAAATTTTGTTTTGACGACCGGTGATATTATGACCGCAGGTACTACTCAAGCAACCGCAGAACTGCTCGGAATCGGTGATGGTTCTGGTGGAATCGCAGATCCGGACTTTGGTGTCGGCAGTATTGTGGATGTGAAGATAAAACACGTTCCAAGTGGCAATTTTATCTATAACAAGGAGGTCATCGTCCAATGATCCGAAAGAATGACAGAGCGGTGTCCCCGGTAGTTGGCGTAATGCTGATGCTTGTTGTGACAATTATTCTTGCGGCTGTTGTGTCTGCGTTCGCAGGAGGAATGGCCGGAGATCAGGAGATAGCACCACAGGCGACCATTAAAGCGGAATCTGCCGTGAACGACCCAATCAAAGATACGGATACAGCAAATTATAATCCCAATTATCCGGATGATTTCAGTGCGGCAAATGGTATTCTGTTTGAGAATATGGGCGGTGATACGTTCATGCTGAATGAGATCAAAGTACAGCTTCTAAATCAGGGTGTCACCATGACAGTCACCCCGGGTAACCGCGTGGATTATAGCGATCCATATGTATGCCTGCCTGAAGATGTGACAGATGGCGGGTATTTCGCAAAAATCGGAAGCAGCGTAGATGATATGGTCATCGAACCTGGTGACAAATTCATGCTATATGCCGATGCCTGCTACATAACTGATGAGGATGATATCACTCAGAAATATATTTCATGGGAGCTTTCAAGCAGGGGATATGGTCCTCTCGGAGAGATGTTCGAGTGGAAGGTCATCGACACGAATTCCGATTCAGTGATAGCAACCGGTAAACTGGTTCTTCAGTAAGCAGAAAAATTACTTTTTTTTATTTTTTTACTTTCTTGTCCGCCTGATGGCATCCGGTTAGCATACGGATATGAACAATTCCACCGATAATCAGATCATTGTACTTTCTATCAGAAGAGGGTCTATCATTCAGATCTCCCTGTTGAGCCGTAGTAATGTCCGTATTTCATTTTTGTCTCTGCCACTCCGACAGGTTTGTATCCTGCGTGATGTGCATTCGGTACAGAAGACTGGGGTCGGGATCACATTCCTGTTCTGCATATGCATGACACGATTCAATGGGTCTTCGCGGCTGATTATCATTCTCTGTCATCATAACCGATCAAAGACGACATGTAATATTCTGATTCTCAAACATGTTACGCGTAAAGGTGATTGAATGCAAAAGGTCGATATCTACAAAAGATGTATGGATGCTTCAGTCATCCCGCATCCGAAAGGAAAGGTTGAGCTGATAAATCACTTCATGATGTCTGTGAATGGATCTCTCTTCTCCGATGCAGGTGACCACTGCTAAAGGATCTTGTGAAGCGGCAGATCACATTATCAGTACATTTTTACTCTCCCATCGGTCATAACATCCAGAGGCCCAGGACGTCCCCGGATATAATCTATAAGTGCGTCTATATCAGCCGGGCCGACGTTGACAGTAACGTTCCAGTCCCATGGTGGTGCGAACTCTCCTCCTCCTCCCATTGCACTTCCGTAGGCCATGTAGTAGTTCATGGCTGCTGTGTATGTTGCGTTTTCATCCAGTGGAATGCCGTTTACGAGAACTTCGGTTACTTTGCTTCCTGCAGGAAGGGAGGGATCATATGTGTACGTAATTCCGGAGACTGAAAGGTTCTCTTCGGGAACCGGTTCCTCCCACTGTCGTTCGAGTATGGTTTTAATCTGCTCTCCGGTTACTTCACGGGATGCGACATGCGGCCTGCTGTACCATCCGCCATATGTTTCGGCCATCGAGGCATCGGGGGGAAGGACTTTTTCAAGATCTCCCCAGGTGACGTTGCCGCCGGGGATATCCGCCTTTACCGCCCCTGAAGGAGACCCCGATGTGACCAGTGCAATATCTGTATTCATCGCAGCTTTCTGTGAATCGGCAACGAGATCCCCGAGCGCTGATTCTCCGTCTGCATCAGGTATTAGTGAAATATTGGCTGCGGAGGTTGTGATTATCTCAGAACGCAGCTCTGAAACGGCCTCCCCAACTTCAGCAAGAAGTTCTTCTGCGGCAGGATCAGGAGAGGTCCCCGGTGCCTCGTCGGCATAAACCGGAACTATCACGGCCGATTTATTTGTAATCTCACCGCTCTCCTTGTCGATAAGCAGGTCAACATCTGCATATGCCTTTCCGTAGGAATATGCCTCAGCGACAAGGATGTCCTTCCCCCCTGCATTAGGGAGATAAGTATTTATGAAACCGTGGGAGTGAGCGGCGAGGACAACGTCGATATCCTCGTATAGTTCGGCAACTACTGAGGTAATCGGACCGGTGACGTTTCCTCCTTCCTGTGTGGGCCCCTCGTACGACTCCTGTTTTCCTCCGTCGTGAATCAGAACGACAATTGCATGGATTCCCTGCGCCTGAAGTTCGGGAACATAACTGTTTATCGCTTCACTCTCATTGATGAACGTAATATTCTCTATGTTCTGTGGAAGTTCGAGTATTGTTGTTTCAAGGGTCACGGCACCGATGAAGGCAACCTGTACACCGTTTATCTCGCGGATCGTATATGGCGAAAATACCGGTGTTTCGTTTTCTTTCCAGACAACGTTCGCACATACATAATCAGCCATTGTTCCGGGATAGGGGTCCGCGTTATGCGGAATTGATGCAGTTCCGTTGCCCCCGTGGACAATGCGCATAAGTTCGTTCGTTCCGTCGTTGAACTCGTGGTTCCCCGGGATCGAAATTATGTTGCATCCAGTGCACTTCCCGGAGTCAAGAGGATCGCACTGATCGTTCGCCAGCGAGTTGAAAAACTCGATGGTGGGTTCATCCTGAAGGAGGGCGGATTCAGCGGGCGATGCTCCAATTGTGTCGCCCGTAAGAGCTATAAGATTATAATCGGCTTCTGATGAATTGATGGCTGATTTCAGGTATGAGGCAAGAATCGGGGCACTTCCCACGGGCCTGTCGTTCAGTTGCTGTTCAGCGAATAGATGACCGTGGAAGTCGTTGATCGCAAGAATCTTTATGCTGACAGTATTTTTTGAATCTGATCCTATGAGGTATGTGGATATGAGAATTATTGAAATTAGAATGAATAAAGCAATAATAATGCATAAAACAGCACCTTTCTTCATGTACTAAAATTGAATTTTATTATTTTTGAATATGTTCATTTTATTTTTGTTAAATAAAAAAAAATTTATTTGCCGCTGCTGACTTCTACTATGATCTTTATTTCTATCTCATTTGTTTTTCCGAAACTGAGGATTTAAGATGAAAATAGTATATATTAGCGCAGGAACTGGTGAAAATCCCTGGCTTGAAGGAGCAGCGGCTTCCTGTCCTGATCAGGGGACGGGGTTGGAGATTGTCCAGTCCACTTCTGAAGCGATCGATTCGGAGGAGAAGAAATTTGTTGAAATCCTGGAAGACGTCCGGACCGGCGATCTTCTTCTGGTCAGCAATCATGGCAGTGTAACATATTTTAAAAAGTTCGACAGGCTGATCGAAAAGGCACGGGAGAACAATATCAATACGTTCGTCTGCAGTTCAGTAGACGAAGAGATGAAGGAGAACAGACAGCTCTTCAGGCAGTCTGATGAGGATTACGATTTCATCCATGCATGTCTCGAACTCGGAGGAAAGGAGAATACACAGAGCCTGATTCTCTGGGCCTGCAAAGAGATCGGCGGTGCGAATGTAGATGTGCCTCCGCTGGTCTATCCCCCGACTGAGGGATTTTTCCATCCGTCAATGCCGGAGGTTTACGACTATGAGTCCCATATGGAAAGGCTCGATCCCTCAAGGCCCACCATAGGAATCCTTGTACACCAGTTTGGCTTCATCCGCAAGAATCTCCTGCCAGTAGAGGCCCTGATAAAGGCAGTTGAAGAGAGGGAAATGAATGCATTGCCTTTCTTCCTTGTCACGAGCCCTAACGAGGTCACTGGTTCAATGGGAATCAGGAAATTTATTGAGACTTACCTGATTAGAGACGGGAGTTCCATCATCGATGTCCTGATTGTCAACATGTCTTTTTCCCAGCTCTCACTATCAGATCCCAACGACGGCACAAAAACCGATCCCGTTTATAATTTTTTCAGTGACCTGAATGTACCACTTCTCCAGACGATAACCCTATACAGGTCTTACGAGGCCTGGAAGGACGACGACCAGGGCCTCTCTGCGATGGAGATCTCGTCAGGGGTAATCTGGCCAGAGTTCGACGGGCAGATAATCGCTATACCTATTGGCACAACTGATGAATATGAGGGCCGGAAAAATGTCGCGATTCCGATTCCGGGGCGTCCTGAAAGAGTTGCCGAGATGGCAAAGCGCTGGTCCGAACTAAAAAAAGTGCCTATCGAGGACCGGAAAGTGGTCATATTCCTCTACCAGTACACCGAGGAGATGGATGCGCTTGGTGATGCCGGAGGACTCGACACTCCGCAGAGTGTGATCGAGATCCTGCACAGCCTGAAAGACCAGGGCTACTTCGTTGAAAATATCCCGGAAACGGGCAATGACCTCATTTATGAGATGATTGCGGGGCTTACCAACGATACCCGGTGGATCTCAAAGGAGCAGATGAAAGAGCGGGCTGCCGGATTTGTAAGCACAGACCTTTACAGGGAATGGTTTGAAAAAATCCCAAAGGCAAATCAGGATAAAATATACGAAGACTGGGGAGAAGCGCCCGGCGAAATCTTTGAGGTTGAAGAGGGGCTCTGCATTCCCGGGGTTGTCAAGGGAAATATCTTCATCGGGATTCAGCCGCCGAGAGGATATTTCGATCAGATTGAAACGATGATCCATTCGACCGATCTCGTAATGCCGCATCATTATCTCGCCTACTACCGCTGGATCAAACACGTGTTCGGGGCACATGCGGTCATCCACCTTGGAACACACGGCACTCTTGAGTGGCTTCCGGGAAAAGGTAATGCAATGTCGGAAGAGTGTTACCCCGACCTGATCCTCGAGGACATGCCGCACCTGTACCCTTATATCATTAACGATCCCGGCGAGGGTATGGAGGCGAAGAGAAGAGGATGGGGTGTTGCACTCGATTACAACACACCCCCGATGATGCGTGCCCAGGGGTACGGTGAACTCTCCGATCTGGACATTATTCTGCAGGAATACCTCCGGGCAAAACGCGGCGGCGAGGAGAAGAAAGCGGCCGGCCTGATCGAGGAAGCCCGTGTCATAGTCATAGACAAAAACCTGACAAACGATCTCGGCCTTTCAGAGGAACCGGAATCCGGTGAGATTGCACAGAATGCCGAACGATTATATGACTACATCTGCGAACTGCGTGATGTAATCATCAAGGACGGTCTTCACATCTACGGGCAGCCGCCTGCAGGAAACCGCTTCCTGGAGATGGTCTATGCTTTAACCCGCCTCGAAAACGGGTCCGTTCCATCGTTGAGGGAGAGCGTGGCAGAGGCGATGTCATTGTCACTTAGGGAGCTTCTTGAAGAACCTTCCGGCTTCAACCAGTTGAAGAGGCAGACAAACGGTGCTCTCGTCGACGAGATCGATGCCGCGAGCAATCTTCTTATTGAAATGATGGCCGAATGCGGGTATGACCGTGAAGAAGTACTGAAGATTATCAGGGCTGGATATGGCAACGGGAATCCTAACCTTGAAGCATGTGGTGCGTTCATCTGCGATGAGATCTTCAAAAATCTCAACAGGACGACCGATGAGATTGCCAACATGCTCAGAGGCCTTGATGCAGGGTATGTTGAACCCGGCCCCTCAGGTGATCCAACCCGCGGAAACGCCCATCTCCTCCCTACAGGCAGGAACTGCTATTCTATAGATCCTGCATCCGTCCCCACCCATGCTGCATGGATAACCGGAAAGGAGCTTGCCGACCAGATGGTTGGGCGCTATATTGAAGAGAAGGGAGAATACCCCCAAAATGTGGGCATCGTTGTCTGGGCAACGGATACTATGAGGACAGGAGGAGACGATATCGCCTATATCCTGTGGCTTATGGGTCTCAGGCCAATCTGGTCGAATCGCGGGGGTGCTGTTACAGGTCTTGAAGTAATTCCCGCCAGTGAACTTGGAAGGCCGCGTATCGATATGTCTCTGCGTATCAGTGGAATGTTCAGGGATTCGTTCCCGAATCTTGTCCATATGATTGATGAAGGTGTGGAGATGATCGCTTCGCTCGATGAATCGGATGATGTCAACTATCTTGCGGCTCATCTGAGAGAAGATCTCCTGGAGAAGATCAAGGAAGGTTTCCCAGAGGAAGAGGCCCGTGAAATGGCACTTATCCGTATATTCGGAGATCCTCCGGGCCAGCATGGTGTAGGTGTCTGCGAAGTCCTGCATGCATCCGCATGGGAGACCCGAAAGGACCTTGCCGATGTCTATACCAACTGGGGGGCTCATGCGTACGGAAGAAAGTTCAGGGGTGAAAAATTCCCGGAGCTGTTCAAAAAGAAGATTGGCAGCCTTGATGCGACTGTCAAGAACCGCGTCTCAAGAGAGTGGGATATTCTCGAAACCGATGACGACTATGCATGCCTCGGCGGAATGAATGCATGTGTCAAGGCTTACGGTGACAAAGATCCTGTTTCGGTAATAGGCGATGCATCTGATCCGAAGAATATCAAGACGAAGCTGCTCGATGAAGAGATCAGGTTCATCTTCAGGAGCAGGGTGCTGAATCCGCGGTGGATAGAGGGGTTGAAGCCGCACGGTTTCCGCGGTGTTCAGGATATCGTGACAACACTCGAGTACACCTTCGGCTGGGATGCCACCTCCGATGCAGTCGATGACTGGGAGTACCAGGCTGCAGCAGAGCATTTCTTATTCAATGAGGAGAACAGGAAATGGATAGAAGATAATAACCCGTATGCTCTCCACGCCATATCGGGCAGGCTCCTGGAGGCAAAGGACAGGGGATTCTGGGATGCAAAGGAAGAGATGATTAAGAAACTTGAGAAGATCTATCTCGAGTCCGAAGAGTATCTTGAAAGAACCGGTGATGATTAGAGGTCTGGAAGCAATTCCCTCTTCTTTTTTTAGCGAAAGAAATGGCAATGACTCTTTGCTGTTTCATGTGGGTAAATAATTCCGGGATAGCATACATGGCGCTGCTGTATTGCTGATCTTACTTGGGCAACCCCGGCACCGGCGACCAGGCCGCCGGACGGCCCCTGCCTAGGGGCCTTGCCCTAAGATAGTCCTCCCACGGCACGCTTAGGGGACCGGCAAGGGTCCCCTAAGCTGTTGAATTTGGTTTTCTTGGTATAGTACACGCCATGAATCTACCGCGTCTCTCCGCTCAGGGGATACTTGTCTATCCCCTGAGCGGCTTCTCACAATGGAGAGGCCCCGAGGTCGGGGCCGATCCGCGAGCCTGCTTTGCGGCTCGCGGCGAGGGGTTGTCAAAAGTAGTGAAACTTGCTTTTTATACCTGCACAGATTAGTGAAAGGCCAAAAGAAATTTTTTGAATTTATTATTAGAGTTGGTTATTTTTTGAGGAATGCGTGAGAATCCACACGTGATATCATTCTCTTTACGACGATGTCCGTGATCTGGTCATACTCGCCGAGGCCTTTTGAATCGACTTCCACCGAATATCCTGCTCCTTCCAGGAGTTTCTGCCATGAATCGCTGTTTGCTCCGCCTGCGATCTCTATCCATGCATGAATTCCCGGAACGATGGTGAGAGGGACCAGTCTGACCTTCTTTGTGCCTATGTGGCCAAGCCTGGATTTGACTTTCTCGATTCCCGGATAACCGTCAACAGCCCCGATTGTCAGCCTGCCTGTCTTACTGACATCGTCAAGGACCATCTGGAGCTGGCAGAGGGCCGGGTCCGTGCCGCCTTCGGACTGGGGTGATACAAGCACGACTGCTTCATCCTCGGCAAGGTTTCCGTAGATCGACTGAATAGCTTCCGCGACTTCGAAATAATCCTCGTCAAACATCAGAAGCGGTGTGCTGATAAGTATACCGTCGAATCCGAGAACGCCGTGGGCGCCGGCCATCTCGTTCAGCGATTTGACGAGCGGATAGAGTTCGTGGTATCTTGTTCCGGGCGTAAGGAATAGCGGCTGCACCACTATCCTTGAATGGCCTTTCTCGATGAGCGATGCAAGAGCGGCGAGAGGGCCGGGGACATCTTCACCCTGCTCTTTCAATACGAGCCTGACGGGTTCGGAGCTGAAGGCATATGTTACCTCCGCCTTCGGGTATACTTCCTGTACCTTCTTCATACAGCTCGCGACAACCTGGCGGCCTTCCGCCTGGGTTGTTCCGACTGCCACGATTAAAACAGCACCGTGGCTCTCAGGTTTTTTACCATGTCCGTGCATGACTATAATCTCCAAACGAATTTTTTTACAATGATCAAATTTAAAATATCTTTATTTAAAGATACCGATCTTAATTTTTTGTTGGAAAAGATCTATAATTTCGGGTTAAATTAATTTTAACATTGTGTATGTTCGATTATATTTGAAAAAACATCAATAGTTAATATTATATATAGTAATATATCTAGAAAATTTTCTTTATAAAAGTTTCTTAAAATTATGAAAATTTTCTCAGGGCATTGAATATTCTTTCGAGAATATAGAGTACTCCCTCTCCGCCCAGAAATGCCTTCTGTGTGAACTCAATCTCTCCTGATATCCTGTTGAATATCTCAACAGGACACCTGCATCTCCCGGTAAGCTCCAGGTGTTCTCCTGATATCCCGTCTGAGAAACAGAAGTCCTGCATAACTGTTTCGCGATCGGCTGAGAGGGCCCCGGGAAGTCCAGTTGATTCAAGGAATTCAATTAATTTTCTGACGGTTCTGGTATCTTCTCCTGCCATAAATTCTACTGAAACGGGGAGCATCCCCAAGTATTCATAGAGCCATTTTACAAGAGGAAGGGCAAAAGAAGAATCCGCCTTTATCCCGAATGTTGCCCCTTTGGGATAATCCGATTCGTTAAAGTACCTGGATATCTGGTGGTAGGCATCTGTACGTTTTCTCCGGATATCTTCAAGTGCGGGGGTCGGATCGCGTCCAGTAGCCCCGGCCACCTCTCTGATCCAGCTTTCTGTTGCATCGAATCCCACCGGTGCCCCGGCGGAAGGACGGACTGTAGTTATCCCTAATTCAGACTCGTACCATTCGGCTGTTTGTCCTGCATATTCGGGATATATTACGATATTGTATGATGCTGTGGCCGATTCCCTGATCGTTGCTGTGTCCGATCCTGCACCTGGTGCAGATACAATCGAGAGTCCCATAAGTTCACATAGTCTGGTAAGTTCGGCGATGTTTCCCTTCCAATATTTCTGGTAGATCGAAAAACCCAGCAGGTTTACCCTGTCTTTGGATTTTGGTAGCCGGTTGAGCCTAAGCCATTTCAGTACGGCAACTATTGTCTTGTCAAAACCAGCCGACAGGGGTCCTGAATAGCCTGCATCTTCGAACGCCATGCATTTGTCCTCAAGTCCCGCCTCTTTCAGGAAACGATTCAGATCGTCACCTATAAGCGATGCCCCAGGTGAGTTGACGACCGCAATGAATGCATCTCCTTTTTCAGCAATCAGGGGCAGGATCTCACGCAGCTTATCTGTTGAACCGTGGATATAGTCATCGCTGTCGAGATATGTACAGGGAATCCGTGACTGGCCGAAATAGAAGAGCTCTTCGAATGAACGGCGATTTAGTGAATTATCCCTCGGAAAATGGCGGTCCGAGAAGTAGGCAGGATTGCCGCGACATCCGTTCGGGCCGTTCATAACCGCTCTTGCATCTGTTATTCCTTCGATTGCGAGCAGTGTTCCGAAGAAGGCATCCTCCTCAAATTTCACAGGACCACCTCCCCGTCCGATCTCCAGCCTTCTATAACCGGCACTTTCATCAGCCTGCTCCATTTTTCGGCCTGATCAACTGCTGCCTGGAAGCCGAAACCCGGGCAATAGGGGATCTGCACTCCTCTTGCCTTGTCGGCCGGCCTGAGTCGGGGATATGTGTGAAGAACAAGGTCCGGTTTTAATTCGTTGATATCCTCTGTGCGTTTTTCAAGCGGGTAATTCTTTTCAATCTCGATCTCCCCCTCATAACGGGATGTGAACGATTCGGAAATAGGAGAATACGTGAGGCCAATCTTCAGGATCTTCATATCGAGATCATGAGCAAGATCACAGATCCAGTCGACGGATTTGGGATAGGATGTTATCAGCACTTTCTTTCCTTCAAAATGAGGCTTTAACCGTTCAATCTTCTGCTGGTACTTTTCTTTTTCCTCTGCAATGATCTCCTTCGCAGTATTTTCTTCATTAAAGAGTTCTGCAATGTTTAACAACCATTCTTCAGATTCCCTGAATCCTGTAGGCAGGGATTTATCGAAGAACGGTACGTCGGAGGCCGAAGAAAGGAGCGTTTTAATAGATAGAGAAGTATCTTCCGCGTCGGCAGGGAGATTGAGAGCCGCCCTGTTGAAGTTTTCCAGGGAGCTGAATGGAACTTTACTCAGGAAGCGGGAGTTTAAGGATATTCCAAGTCTTTTCAGGAGTTCTTCGATGATATCCATCGAGGCTTCATCATTTGTTGCAAGCCATTTCTCCGCAATCACATTGACGGATCTTTCCTTAGCCTGTTGTCCTCTCTCTCCGGAGCGGATTATTCCCGCAATTGTCCTGTATGCCTCCATGATGCCCTGTGCAAAGTCACCTTTCAGGTTTCCGTCGACCTCGACAGGTATCAGGTTTACACTTGGGTAATCTTCAAGTATCCCCGATACGACACCGCCGACGTTGTCCCCGATTATTCCGGGAGGGCAGGCAGTGACGATGAATATATTTTTGTACCCTTTGCCGATCGAGGATTCTATCGTCTGCTTCAGTTTTTCCTCCCCGCCAAAGATGAAGTCCTCATCAGTCATATCCGTGGAGAAGAACCGCTTCATAAATCCTGCGTCATATGGAAGGTTGTAGATCTGTGCAGAATGCAGTTCCCTGTCAAACAGCTTTTCACAGATCATCAGGAGGCAGCTCCTCGGGCAGTGCATAACTATTGCAGCATCCGTAATCTGGGCTGCAACAGATACCGCACCTGCAAACGCACAGCCTATGAGGGGGCGCCTGTTCTTTACGGACGGCGATTTTACCTTAACCTGTTCCATGCGTTTTTTCAGAACCGAGACGTCGAATTTCTTTACATCAGCCAAATCTTCCCGCTGAAGGACGATGCTCTCAAGCTCTTTTTCCTCAAGCGGCAGGGCAGGATATAGTCTTTCTTCTCTGTCATCCAGGATCTTCTTAATGTGGTCGGCAATATTTCGGATAATTTCTGATTCGGCTGAAGACGGATATTTCTCAATTATTGTGTGCCCTTCTTTCTCGGCACTGGCAAATATTTCGCTACGAGGAATCTGTGTTATAACCGGTAGCCTTACTGCCTCTGCAAACCTTCTTACCCGGTCGTCTTCTTCCTCCAGTCCGCGGGTATTGTAGATTATACCGGCAACTTTGCTGGTTTTCTCTGTGAAATTTTTTATTCCTTTAAGGATGTTATTCGCGGCATAGAGCGAGAGATATTCGCCTGAGGTTACGATGAAGACCACATCGGCATACTCGTCACGCACCGGTACTGCGAATCCCCCGCATACGACATCCCCCAGCACATCATAGATGCTGACATCAAAATATTCCTGGTCCAGGCCAAGCTCTTCGAGAAGCTCAAAGGTGGTAATTACGCCCCTTCCAGCACAGCCTACACCAGGTTCGGGCCCTCCTGCCTCGACACATGCGACTCCGCCGTGCCCTGTGAATACGATATCCTCAAGGTGCCTGTCTTCTGGAAGGGCGCATTTGATGTAATCGAGAACAGTTGTAGGGATATTGCCTCCGAGCAGAAGTCTTGTGGAATCATGCTTGGGATCGCACCCAATCTGAAGAACTTTCAGACCCTTCCCTGCAAGAGCGGCTGATACATTGGCGGAGATCGTCGACTTTCCTATCCCGCCTTTTCCATAGACGGCAATTCTAATCCCTATCACCACCGTTGTCCGAAGACGGGATGCATTCGATCATCTCTGAAATGCTGGTGCATTCCTTCTCTGAATCTTCCGTATGGATATTCCATATGGTTTTTCCTCCGTCGTTATTTATCGCGATACGGATGTCTTCTTCTGTCTCCGTTTCTCCTGCGGCTGTGGCAGATGTGTAGCCGATCCTTTCAAGAGCATACAGGGTCCAGATCTTTTCAATCGATTCGGGAGCCGAGAGTGAGAATGTCCCTTTCTTCTCAACAGGAATTGTGAATTCCCCTCTCACTGCGTCGAAGCTCACCCCGTCGATCTCGAAGGCCGATCCGAAGATGCCTGAGAGTACTAGGTCCTCCGGGACACCGGAGATCATATTTCCCCTTCTGTCTATGATCCAGAGCTGGTCGGCGCAGCGAATTGCAAGATTCAGGTCGTGCGTGGAGAGGAGGATCGATTTTCCTGTTTTCCTGGCTACAGTCCTGAGAATGCGCATCGTTTCGATCTTATGCGGAAGGTCCAGGTATGCGGTCGGCTCGTCAAGGACCATCATCTCCGGTTCCTGTGCAAGTGCCCTTGCGATCATCACCTTCTGCCGTTCGCCATCGCTCATCTCGTGCATAAAACGCCTTGCCAGCTCTCCCGCACCAACGGATTCAAGTGCCGATATTACGATATCCCTGTCTGAATCCGTGAGTCTGCCTGCCCAGTTGGTATAGGGAAATCTCCCGAGCGCCACGATGTCAAAAGCAGTCAGGTATCCTGCCTCGACCGGAGTCGTCAGCACCACGCTCAGGGTTTTCGCCTTTTCCTCGGACGTGTGTTCTTCTATCTTTTTGTCGCAAAGCAGGACTTCACCGCAGAGTGGCGGCTGTATCCCTGTAATGGTACGGATTAGGGTGGATTTTCCCGACCCGTTGGGACCGATCAGGCATACAAGTTCACCCCTCCTTAGGTTGAGGTTGAGATCTTTGGAGACTTCTTTGATGATCGTCTTCTGGTTCCTGTAGCCAATTGTCAGGTTGCTGCAGGTCAGGATCGGATCTCCGATCATGTCGTCACACCCCTTCCGAATTTCGTTCCGCGGACGATCACCCAGATCACGACCGGTGCGCCGAATAGGGCAGTGATTGCATTGATTGGCAGCACAATGTCCGTTCCGGGTAGATGGGATATGATATCGGTGCAGAGTGCGATGATTCCGCCGACGATTATACACCCGGGGACGAGAATACGGTGGTCGGCGCTCACGAACATGGCCCTGCACAGGTGTGGAACAGCAATTCCAAGGAAACCGATAGGGCCGCAGAAGGCCGTAACCACTCCTGCCATAAGCGCTGTGTTGGTTATGATGAGTATTCTGGTCGTTTTGTAGTTCATTCCAAGGCTCTCGGCGTACTGTTCTCCCAGCAGGAGGGCATTGAGCGATTTGACCGTGCAGATCGAAAGGATGAATCCTACAAGGAGGAGGGCCACCATGATCGGGACCTGCCCCCATGTAACTCCCGAGAAACTGCCGAAGGTCCAGGCGGTATAAGAGTGCATGCTGGATTCATCTGAAAACTGTAGGAGGATGGTGACTATTGCACTGCTTATATAGGAGACCATTATTCCGAGAATAAGGATCGTGATGTTGCTCTTGATCTTTGACGAGATGATCAATATCAGGGCCAGTACTGCAAAGGATCCGATTATCGCAGCAACCGATATGCTCAGGTCGCCGATGAACCCGATGGTGGCGAATATCGCACCTACACCGCAGGCGCCTGCAGAGAGCATAACCAGTGCAACACCGAGACTCGCTCCCGAGCTTATACCGAGGATATACGGATCGGCAAGCGGATTTCTGAAGAATGTCTGCATGAGGAGACCGGCAAGAGCAAGTGCCCCGCCTGCAAATACGGCGGTTATTGCCTTGGGAAGCCTCCAGTCCCAGAAGATATTCTCCCACGTTGTTTTTACATCGCCTCCGGTCAGCATTTTTACAAAAGCTTCCAGGGGAATGTTCACCGATCCTGCCAGAAGGTCAAGGATAAACAGAGCAATAAGGACTATGAGGATCACCGGTAGGACTAAGGTAAGTCTCTTCAGACTGTCCCCGCTATCACTGCCGGAGAAATTCATGCACTTTCCTCCGTCTGGGTGGCACCTATATTTTTGTAATAATATAATTCATGATCCGGCAGGAGCTCGGGGTGGAATATCTTTACGAGATCCGCAAGTATGACGTCAGGTTTGATTATTCCCGACTGCCAGTAGTCATCGCCGCCGTATTCATTTTCCCTTGCATTATAGTTGTAGACATTTCCTGTCTGGTAGGCCATGAATTTAGAATACCTGGAATCGTATGAAAGAAGATCAGCGGCGTCGTTTCCATACCCTGTATTCATCCAGAAATCGGCATCCTGTGCCTTTTCATAAACAGATTCAAAATCGAGTGCAATGGAGCCGCTTTCGTTATTATCCGCATAGAGATAGTCGGCACCTGCATCGGCGAAGAGTTTTGCAACATAGCTGTCTCCACCCGCTGCATACCAGGTTCCCTGGAAATCTATTCCTGAAAATACAATGGGTTTTGTCCCGGCACTTTCGGCCAGGTCCCTGATTGTGGTATAGTTTTCCTCAATTCTGTCAAAGACCTCGTTGGCTGTTTTTTCTTTATTGTAAAACAGGGCGAAGAACTTGATCCATTCGGCACGCCCGAGGGGATCGTTTTCCATCCAGTCCGAGACTACTGCAGGAGTTAAGCCTGCTTCCTCCAGTTTGTCGCGGTTATCGTATTCATCCGTGTTGCTGGCAGAACAGAAGACGACATCCGGATCAAGCTCTATCATCTGCTCGACCTTGAGCTGACTCTCCATCGACATCGCTCCGCTTCCGATCTCAAGCAGTTTGCCTTCGTCAGCGAGCTGTTGGTACTCGTCATCGTAAACAAGATCGATCCCGTTATGTCCTTTGATCGAGGAGGTCTCGTTCAGTTCTTTCAGGTGTGGAAGCTGTGTTGTTGAAAGAGTGATTATGGAATCTATTGGTATAGTGATAACTTCTGCATCCTGGTACCCTGATGGTATCTCCTCTCCCTCCTGGACGAGAAGGTATGTCAGGTCCTTCGAAGTTCTTCCCCACGGGTCGTTTACCTGGACTACTTTATATGTCCCGTGATATTCCACAGTATATCCTGTTGCATATTCGGGATATGCCTTGTCAGTAAAGAGATCTTCTGTATATGCGGATTGTTCCTGAACGGTTCCCGCGGACTGGCCATTGTCAGCACTGTTTAGAGAGAGGGAGATCCCCGTTATAGCAACCGCGATAATTATTGCCGCAACAAGTACAGCGTATATTATTTTTTTGTGTTTTTCATCTGCCAATTCATTCACCTTTAGTGTTATTGGAAAAATCCTCTTTGTCGATCGCGGGATTAAGAATAGAAAATCCGGAGAACATTATCCAAATCCTCAAAAACCGCTTTTCACGCACCAGGAGCTTAGCCTGATCCAGTTGTCGATAATCGGGTCACGCTCGTTCATCACGTAGCTGAAGTCCGGGGAATTCCTGACGCCTGCCATCTCGGGAAGGGCCTTCATTATGGAAAATGCTGTTTTTTTGCCTGCATTTTCCGGGATAAGGCCCCAGTTGATCTCATCGACGATATGCAGAATTGAGGCGGTCATTGCAACAACGGAAGGGTTCTTTGAAAAGTCACGAAGGTTTTTAATGAACAACTCTTTTTTGTTCTCGCCTTCAAGCGAGGATGCGGTCTGCCAGTATTTTTTCTCGTCAATACCAAAGCGTTCCAGCCTGATCAGCATATCACGCTGGTTGTCAGGGTTAAGGCCGGTCTGCCTGTCAAGCGCCTCGGTTGTTGCATCTATTACGCATTTTGCGACAAGTTCCCCGAGTTTTGAGTGTTTTCCTGCCCATGTTATGACATTCGGGCTGTGCATGTTGGATATTACGCTGATCTGGTCTGTTCCCGATCCTGTGGCAATTCCTGTCGAATACCTGCTCGGGGCCATAAGCTGCTGGATTGCAACCGTTTTTGCTTCGGTTGCAGTCATTATCATCCTGCTTAATGCATGGGCTGGAAGCCTGGAACTTATAATGATAATCGTGTTGATGGTCCCGCCTACGTATACCGAATTTCCGTCCTCTTCATGCCAGGATGCGGGATCTCCCGCTCTTCCGCCGTTTACTTCTATCCCGGCGGTGACTATTGCTGTTACTTCGAGATCACGAAAACACCGGCTGCTTATCGCGGCATTTTTCATCTTTGCCGCCGTCATCATCGCTGCAATTCGACCTGGATTCAATCCCAGCCTTTTGGCATGTATTTCAGTATATGCCTCGACACTTCCTCCTTCCATGTCATGGCCGCAGTGCCCCCTTGTCTGATCCGGCTCATGGTTGAAGACAGCCTCGAGATTTTCCTGGTAACCTCCGTTTACATATGAAGTGGTGATGCAATTCCTGTTTTCAGGTAGTTTTACAACTATGGTATTGTTATTCCGATAGATCTTCTCGCCGCTGCCGGTTTCATAGATCATCTTCAGTTCGGTAACTGGTTCTCCGGGTTTATTCTCATATTCTGCCAAGACAAATTTCTCCTCAAATTTTTACCAAAACATTGCTCTAATGGCCTGCTTTGTTCTCTCCGTATTTTGTTGATTTCAATTAAATCCATGAAGAGGTAACAAGATACAGACAGCTTTAACCAGGTGAAATTGTGCTGATGTAAAGCCGGACTTGTTGAAGGCCTGTAGTAGAACAATCAGGGATTTTTCTGCACTTAGTACAATTTGTTTTAGTTAAATAAAATTATTTTTAATTGATTTTCAGCCCTGTTAGAAAGATTAAAAACATTTCTCTTATCCGTGAAAACTGATTAAAAATGGAGAGCTCTTCTTTGCCGGGAAATTCTGTTCTCGATCTCTTCTGCCGACATTCCCGGAAGTTCATGTGTCACAAAATCCGGTGAAACGAAATCAACAATCTCCCTGCACCTCTCTGACGAAAAGGGCCGGTGCTGGTCTACATTCTTCAGGAGTTCGTATATGCACGAATATTTCTCTTCAAGTGTCATCCTGGGATAATTCTCAGGTTCCTCCATCTCGTTCTGATAATTGCCGGAGGTGCTAAGGTGGAAATGAATGCCGGCTATTTTTTCGAGAATATTCTCATCAAGCTTTCCTAATAATTCCAGCACTATATCGATTGCTTCTTCTTCGTCATTACAGGAACACGTGGCGTTCATGAGATGACCCGTGTCCAGGAGAAGTTTCCAGTTTTTAAACTCAAGTTTATCGACAAATTTCGCCGCAGCGTCCGAATCGAGAAATGTCAGACCCGGATACCACAGGTTTTCGATATAGATGTCAAATGGAGGCTCTCCGCCCGGGAATCGTGATGCAACTTCATTCAAAAATTCGGCAGTTCCTTCAAGAATTTCTTTGTCTGAATAAGGCTGAATTTTTTTGAAAGCAGTGCCGATCTCCGTATAAGCTGCATGAAACACACCATATGCAGGTTTTAAAACCGATGCATATGATATGGCCTCGCAGAAGTTTGATACAACTTCATTGCGACTTTTCCCGCCGTAAAAATATTTCAGTGATTCATCAGGGATTTCTTCAGGAACCCTGAAATTTTCATCTTCCCACAACCTGTACCATCCCATGAAAGAAGGGAGATGGACTGAAGATACCAGATCAGCAGGGATCTCTGCCGGTACTTCTTCGAAATTAACCAGAAGTTCTATTCCGTCAAGCTGGTGTCTTTGCACAAAGCTTCTGACATTGTCCCAGCTTTTATCGAATTTGTTCAGATCGTATTCGTAAATTGAAAAACTCATTTGTTCTCTGTATTTCATGTAGGCATCTCCTTTAGTACAATATTACCGACAGATCCTGCCAGTTTACTGCTGTCGAGTTCATCGAGACGGAGGTAGATGGCGTCGAGTTCAAATGCGAGGTCCACGGCGAGGCCCATTCTCGGGAAGCCTTCCTCAGTGTCAACAACAACATATTTTATTTTCTGTCCGGTGACTTTTTCAGCTGCTTCCTTCAGCTCCTCGTATGAATTTTTACCGGATTCGGAGGTGTTCGCCCTGCCGTCCGTCAGGATAACTACCGTTTTGGAGTCCATAGATTTTGAGTATCGTCCCTGTGTCAGGAGTTTTGCCGCTTCTATAAGTCCTTTTGAGAGAGGTGTCCTTCCACCTGTCGGTATCTCTTTCAGCAGTTTGTACGCGAGATCGGTGCTCCTGGTCGGGGGAAGAAGAAGGGTTGCCTCGTTTTTCCTGAATATCATAAGGCCGACCATGTCTCTCTTCTGGTACGCGTCGTTTAAAAGAGAAAGAATGGCTCCTTTCACTGCCACCATTCTCTTCCTTACACCCATCGATCCGCTGGCGTCGACAAGGAAGAGTATGACATCTCCGGTCTTTTTTTCCCGGATCTTCTCCCTCAGATCGACTTTGTCTACCTTAATTGCGAGCCCTTTTTTATCTCTCTTAACCTGAAATGGAGCAGCTGCTCTCAGTGAAGCATCGATTGCGATGTCGTTTTTATTTCTGTCCTGCTGTCTGTAGGAGAAATAATGGCCGCTCTTATCCTTGCTGATATTTCGTCTCCTGCGGCCATTGCTTGCTTTCTTCGATTTGGATCTGCCCTTCTCGTCAAGAAATTCGATGACGCTGAAGACTGAACCGATATCGAATACCTGTTCCGGTGGCGGCAGATTATTTATGTTTTCGTTATTTCTGTCGGAATCTTCCGATTGATCCCGATTCTGTTTGTCGTTCTCATCACTTTGATCCATCTCCTGGTTCGGTCCTGAATTTTTTTGCCTGTTATCCTGCCTGCCTTCATTTTCCTTACCCTCCTCTTTCTCTTCGTCTTCATTATCATCCTCATTGTTTTGGGTATCGGGGTTCTGGGGAGGATTCCCGTCGGGAGGGCTTCTTCTCCTGTGCTCTAGGGTCATTAAAGCGGCCAGTTTGATATCTTCGAAAACGACATCATCCCTGCCGTCGATTGCAGCCAGTGTTTTTGCCGTTTTTGCAAGCGCGATATCTCCTCTCTGCCCGGAAACGTTCAGTTCGATGCATAATTCCGAGATCATATCGAGCAGCGATTCGGGAATCATTACATAGGGAAGTCTTTCCTTTGCCTTTCTGATATTTTCCCTGGTCTCATTGATTTCGTCGGAATATTCTTTTAAAAACTGAACAGAGTCTTTCTCGAAGGCAAGACAGTTTCTGATTATTTTGGATCTCTCACTTTCATCTTCTATCTTTTCGGTTTCAATACAGATATCAAACCGATCAAGAATCTGGGGAGAAAGTTCTCCCTCGTCAGGGTCCATTGTGGCGGTAAGAATATACCTCATACTGATTTTTTCTGAAAATCCATCCCTTTCCAGTATTATACTGCCCGTATCCGCGGTGTTTAGTATCCCGTGAACTATCTTTTCATCAAGCAGGTTGATGTCGTCTGCAACAACAATCTGGCAGTCGCTTTCGGCCAGGATTCCTTTTACAATTCCTATATTTCCTTCAGTTATTGCCTTTTCAATATCAATTGAGCCGAACAGCCTGTCTTCTGTAGTGTTCTGCGGGACAATCCTGATCCGCTTATCATCTGTTATTGTAGATGCTGATCTTGCAAGAACAGTCTTTGCAGATCCACAACTGCCAGTAATAAGCAGCCCTTTAATATCTTCATTTACAAGGGTGCAAAGTATCGCCTTCTTCGCGGTCTCATTCCCTACTATGGCAGGGAACGGATAGTTAACAAATTCGCTCACTTTGCATAACTCTCCGAGATAACGGAATCAATCTTGTCAAATTCCAGTTTTGCCTCTTCGAACGGAAGTTTCCTCATACGGTGCGGCAGTGCCAGTCGTGCGGCTTTTATGAGATCTTCTCTCATTATTTCATCTCTTTCATCAAGGGCTGCAAAGGCGACGGAAGTCTTTACGAAGGTAATATCGGACCTGTGCCCGTCGACTCCAAGGAAGAGCGAGATCTTCACCGATGTTTCAAGTAGAAGATCGTCGGGCTCCATCTCTTTCAGGATCGATTTCGCATTCCCTATGCGATCCCGGATCTCCTGCTGCATCGGTTCATACAATTCGCAGAATGCGTGAGGATCTTTCTCAAATTCAAGCCTTTTTCTGATGATCCCGGTCCTTGTTTTGATCTCTCTTTCTCCTTCCACGTTGACCGAGAGACCGAAACGGTCAAGAAGCTGCGGGCGCAGGTCTCCTTCTTCGGGGTTCATTGTCCCTACGAGCATAAAGCGGGCCGGGTGCGAGTATGAAATTCCTTCACGTTCTACGAAGTTTGTACCCATCGCTGCGGCATCGAGCAGGAGATCCACGATATGATCGTCGAGAAGATTGACCTCATCGACATAGAGAATATTCCCGTTGGCTGAAGCAAGAACACCGGGCTCGAATTTCTTTTTCCCTTTTGTAATGGCATGTTCGATGTCGAGCGTTCCCGCGACACGATCTTCTGTTGCACTTATCGGGAGTTCTACCACACGCATCCTGATATATTCATATTCTGGAGCTTCACCCGATTCGATCAACTCCCTGCATGAAGGACAGAGATACCTTGTCTGTCCTGCTTCGCAGTGGAAGATGCAATCTTTAATTACCTTTCTTTCAGGGAGAAGATCTGCTATTGCTCTTACTGCCGTTGATTTTGCAGTCCCTTTTTCTCCCTTGATCAGGACTCCCCCGATTGAAGGATTGACTACGTTTACGAGGAGTGCATCCTTCATATTATTCTGCCCGACAATTGCAGAAAACGGGTAAACAGGGTTATCTTCAGTCATAATTTCCCTCAATTAAGGCGATTACGATTGCTGCATTCTTCAGATTCACTGCTGCTACAAATCCGTTTGAATTAAAAGAATTGAGCCTTAGACCTCCGGCTGTTTTAAATATCAGCAGAGGATCTTTGCAAAAATTAATATTTTTGAAAATATTCCCGGTCAATTTAAACACCTGCTTTTCAACTGTAATAAAAGCTGACAAAATTTTGGATAAATATATTTTGTGTTTGAGAAAATTTATTTTTGTTGATCGGGAAATGTTTTTTTCTTAATATGTTCAAGCGGCTCAGGCGTAAATATTTTAAGCATTTTACTATTTGTCTATTAGGATCTTTAGAATTATAAAACAAATAAAAAAGATATATTTAAAATTAATTTGATATATTGTTCAGATATTCTGTCAGGTGATCACTATAATAGTTATCTCGTCAATAATCTGTTTTTTTGGTTATCGGGGTTATTTTGGGGAGCTGATTTTTGAATACAATTTGAATATGGCAAAGAGGGCAGGTCAGTAAGAGTTCTTTTTGTCTTCCGAGAGGTGCAATTATATGAAAATTCCACGGCTATCGCTTCCGGTAAATCCGGGAAAAGAAAAAACCACTGCCCGGAACGCCGGCGAAAACGTAGATGATGTAAATCGTCATGAAACCGGTAATACAGGTCTTTTTAAGTTCAGACCCTCAAGAAAAGAGGCCGGAGAAGGAGAACCAGCCTTCTCCTTTAAAACAAAAATGAAAGTAAAAATTAAAACCGGTCCTGATGGGAGGTCCGATCATGGTAAAGAGATAGTTGAATCCGTCGATCACGAAAAAAGCGTTGTCGATGAAAAAATCGATAAAATCCTGAAGGATTATCTGGATACTGAATACTTACTCCCGGAATTGACAGAGGAAGAGGTTGACTGGGTTGTTGAGCGATACTGGCTGAAGCCGCCCTTTTCATATGTAAAGATTGTGAAGAACTGGGAGTTCGATCTGACTTACACGATTATCGAGCCGAAGATAACGAAAGAGGAGCTGATTGTTCTTGAAGAGACTTATGAGTACCTTAGAACTGCTCTGGTATTTGATTCTCCTAAACCGAAAGGAGATCTGACAGTTGATCCTGAATTTGTCAGGAAAGCTATAAAATCGTTTAATCCATCGATAAGCGATGAAAGGACTGATATCCTGATCTATTACCTGCAGAGGAATTTTACCGGTTACGGCAAGCTCGATCCGATGATGAATGATGAAAACATCGAGGATATTACCTGCAACGGTGCAAACATCCCATTGTATATCTTCCATCGCAAGTATTCCAATCTCAGGACGAATCTCGTTTTCGACAATATTGAGCTGAATAAATATGTTCTCAAACTTGCCCAGAAAGCGGACAAACAACTCTCCCTGACAACGCCGATAATCGATGCCGCTCTCCCGACAGGTGCGAGGGCACAGATAACGTACAGTGATATAGTATCGTCGAAAGGAAGTTCCTTTACAATCCGAAAATTTAAGACAGATCCCATGACTCCTGCGGATCTTATCTCGATTGGGACATATGATGCAGAGTTAATGGCTTTCATCTGGCTTGCAGTTGAGAACAACAAGAGCATAATTATTGTAGGAGGCACTGCATCGGGGAAGACGTCGACGATGAATGCCACATCCTTCTTCATTCCGCCGATTGCAAAGATTGTCTCTATAGAGGATACGAGAGAGATCCAGCTTCCGCACGAAAACTGGCTTGCCATGAGAACAAGAGATACGGGTATCTCTGCCACGGAATCCGATGTCGATATGTTCATGCTTCTCAAGGCAGCCCTGAGGCAGCGTCCGGAGTATATAATCGTGGGAGAAGTAAGGGGTTCAGAAGCACAGACATTGTTTCAGGCTATGAATACCGGCCATACTACTTATTCGACCCTTCATGCCGGCGGCGTAAGTGAAGCCATCAACAGGCTTACACATGAGCCGATAAATGTTCCGCGTGTCATGTTCGGTGCACTCGATCTTATGATTATCCAGGGACTTCAGTTTGATGAAGGGCATGGCTTCCGGCGCTGTCTTTCGATCAATGAGATGATCGTGAATGACGGGGATATCAGGTGGAATGAGATCTATAAGTGGGATCATATAAATGATAAATTTATTAAAAATCAAAAAAGATCCAGGATTTTGGATGATATTGCGTATACTCACGGGTGGAATGACGAGACACTTGAGTACAATCTACAGATAAGAAAAAGCATGCTCGAGCGTTTTGTCGAGAAGAAAATAAGTGACAACCTCCAGATAAGTCATTTCATAAACGAGCTAAGAAAGACCTGCAACAAATAATAAGAATATTTTATTGTTGGCTCTTGTTCTGTTCAATTTTTTATTGTGAACTGGATTTTTTTACTAATTTTTAGTCAAAAGCCGGAGCTGGCTCCTTAATATTTATGCTATTGATACAGTTTACCGGGATCTTATTGTCCTGTTCAAAACAGGGATATAGCAGGTAGTTCATCCGGTAGAAAATTAGCTTGAATTTAATGGTGTAAGCGAGCTGATTATTCCATAGCTCCCATCATAAAGTACAACCGGGTATGTCCATGCTACATAGATTGTGCCTTCGGTTTCAATAAAATCGAATTCGGTTTCCTTTTTAATTTTTCCTTCAAGTGCAAGGTTGTAATCCGATGTATCTGCAATTTTATTCAGAACTTCAAAGCCTGATTCAGTTATTTTTTTACTGATCAGTTTTTCTTTTTCTATTGAAAACAGTTCACATAGTTTGGTGTTTAATTCCTTGATCTTTCCATCGGTTGATATGAGAATATATGGGAACGGGACTTTTTCAAGCCAGATTTTTGTTATCGGGATTCTGTTCGACAGATTGTATACCTGTGCCGGCCCCACTATGTGCATTTCGACCTGTCCTAAAGTGCAGAGAATTGTTAAGTATTTTCCCACAGTATTCCTGCTTATACCAGTTTTGCGCACAATATCTGCGATAGTCATACCATATCTGCTCTTTTGCAGAGTTCCCATTAAGACCGATGTAATTTCTTCAGAAGACCTCTTCACAACCATGATCTTTTCCTCTTAATTATCTGAATTGATTTTTTCTAAAACCCCCCTTTTGATTTCTACAAAGATGCACTATCCTTGAATTACCGGATTTTCTCATTAACACAAGATAAATTGATGTAACTTAATAAAAATTACTTGAGTGGGATAATACTTTGTCACTGGATGCTTAAATAATCGTTGGTTTAAAATTTCTAGCGTACACCATATCCAAATATTTTTTTAAAAATTCACACATGTTTATCAAATTAAAACACCCGGCTGTCTTTGCCTAATTTAAAGAGTCAGACTTCTGATTGAACACTAAAAGTGGATTTAATCTTAAAAAAAGAATTAATTCAGGGAAGATCAGATGATATCTGATGCTTTCAGGTAACCATCCCAGTATACTGTTCCGTCGATGCCTGAAAGAATTCCCTGTCCATCGCCGTTTGCATATACCGCTCCGCTCTGGAATGCAGTACTTGCTCCGGATCCGGTGTTCCTGTGCATTCCGAAGCCGAGTGTCGGAGGACCTGTTGCTGTCTGGGGTTTGAAATACTCGAAGAAAAGGATGAACCTGTCGCCGGTTGTCAGTATGGTATCTCCGGGGCACATGCCCTCGCCCGTATAATCGAGACTCGTGAATTTCATCATACGGCTTGTATAGAATTCAGCTGGCTCATATGCAAGCGTGCCTGTTCCGGGATTGTTATAATAGAATCTCAACCCGCCGCTGGCTCCTTCCCCGCCAACATAATATTTGCTCCACGGGACATCGTTGTATGTCATGTACGCCTCGCCGCCACCACCGAAGTCACTGCCGTATATGTAAAATTTAAGCTTCTCGAGGTCAAGCGAGCCCCCCGTAACTTCAAAGATCAGGCCGACGAATCCGTCATCAAGTACCATATCAGAACCGCCGGGACTGATGCCCACGTACCTAACCGAAGCGGGAGTCGCCGTGGGAGCATCTCCGATCATACCGGTTCCAAACCCCGAAACTACTGCGGCAATGATAATCGTCACAACTAGCATCAGCATAACTCCTACGACAGGGGATACTGCCTCTTTTTTTGTATTTGTGTTTACCATTTGACCGTCACATCCTTGTCGAATATTGCTGTGCCACTGGGTTTATGGACAACCGATATGTGCACGATAGATCCTTCTCCAAAACCGTATTGGCTGTCTTCCGTATCGAATCCCAGAAATTTCTCAGGATACATGAAGAAGTAAACGCAGTTCGGCTCGAAGTTGCAGACACCGAAGTACTGTGTATTCTGGTAACCATGTGTACCATCCCCACCGGCTGTATTTGGAAAGAGTGAATAGCCATAACCGTTTACTTGTGGAGTAAAAGGGTAGCCTTCAACGGTGTCATCTACGTCTACTGAAGTGTCCGACGATGTGGACCCTTCCATAAATGGGGATATGGAACCGTCAAGAGTATGCTTGATTACTCTGCCCCCGTTATCAAGGGTCGTTCCGCGATAAGTATCGGGAACCGTATATGTGGTTATAACCTGAAGATCTTCAGTGGGGACGGTGTCTCCGGCAAGGACACGTAGTTCGATCGGATAACCGTCGGATTTTGAACCTGTGTCTCCCGCTTTTATTGTAAACTCATACGACACAGTAGGAGATTTCTCCGTAGTATCGACAATGCCGGAGGAAAAACCGCTCACTACCGCTGCAATTATTATCGTTACAACGAGCATCAGCATCACTCCCACGACAGGAGACACGGCCTCTTCCTCCCAGAGAAAGGAAGGATTGTTTTTCGCCCTTTTTTTTATCTTTGCCATCATACAATGCCATCTCCGTTACTGAAGAATAATCGTTCCAGACTGGATCTGCTTGCTGCTGATGGTATCGTAGATTATATACTCGATAGGAACGTTGTACTGGGCTTTGAACGTACCCGACGATCCTTCAGGTGTCCAGGTAAGAAATCTTCCTTTTTCTATGGAATCGTCCGTAGCGAGAGTGCTGTCGTAACTGTCATCCGCAACAAGCATGAACGTGTCGCCGACTCCGACAATATCCGACATTCCGGGAGAGACGGCAAAGTAGGTGGAATTTCCGGCCTTGTTTTTATAAAGCTCAAGACTGTTTCCCTCCTCTACAGCCGCATCAGAAGAATTCAGTACAGTGCCGGAGGTGAATTTCATCGAACTATCGCCTTTATTGAGTTCAATCATGATGTTGTCGAGCGATATCGGTTCTCCGCCGCTTAGACGGAAAGTGAACCGGTTGTTGTTACGGGGACTGTCCGAAACATTATTCGTCTTGTCAGCATCTGTAATCTGGACGTCGTATCCTACAGCTATCTGTGATTGTGGTGCGGTCTTTTCAGAATCTACAAGTGATCCCGAGAGCGAAGATACGATCGACGCAATTATGATTGTAACTACAAGCATCAGCATGACCCCCACGACAGGGGATACGGCCATGTCGTTTCCTTTTCCGTTTATCTTCCGAATCATACTACAGTCACCATACCTTTATATATGCTCGTCTGACTGGGCGTGTAAATTATATTGACTTCTACTGATGAACCCCTGCAAAAGCCGTATTCCAAAAATTCGTTATCATCGATATCCGATGTCGTAGTGATTCCGAAGATTGCAACCGCCGTGCCGAAATCATCGCCTGTGCTTAACACATCGCCTGCACTGAACGTGTATTCGCCGAAGTTTGTGCCGGAATCACCCGGACTTCCCACAGCCAGGTTGTTTAAGTACGGAATCTTTACATCCTGGTCGCTGTAGCTTAATTTTGATGCCGAAATTGCAGGGGTTCCCTGTGTTATCGAACCGCTGAGCATCTCTTTTCCGTTGGTGCATGTCGAAGGCGAAGTATAGTACGACATGATCTGAATGTCATTTGATGGAATACTGTCACCACCCAGGTGTTTGATCAGCATGACATACTGGTCCTTTGTGTCGCCGCCGTTCGAGATTATACTTACGTCAAGCGAAGCACTGGGCGCAGATGTAGTTGAATCAGCCGCACTTCCTGCGAATACCGCCACAAATGAGGCAATAATAATTGTAACCACAAGCATTAGCATCACCCCGATTACCGGCGATACTGCAAAATCATTATATGAAATATCTTTTTGATTGTTGTTTTTTTCAATTCTTTTTTTCATATTACACTTCCCACAAGATTTCCTGTCGATATAATCGAGCCTGATGCATCATCCACTATCGAGTAAGTGGTCTTCGAGCTGACCTCGAACCATCCGCTGGAGTATGGATTTGCCGCGTTGCCACGTTCTGCAACGTAATAAACGCTTCCGAATTTATCCCCGTCTTCGACGGAGTACTTGTCAGCGAGAACGATGAATTTCTGTCCTGGTTCAATTATGAGATTTGATGCGGATCTGACAATTACTGAAGTTTCACCTATCTCACCTACGCCGGCCGATCGTGCCGGAAGCTTTGCAAAGCGGTAATTCTTGTATTCCTTCTTCTCTGAATGTTCTAAGACGGCTGTTGTAGCCGTAGGACCATCATCAATGATCGACTCTGACGGAAGATCCCTGTATGAAACCGCTGCTTCATGCCCTTTAGACGTGCCAATAACAACTCCAGATGAATCAGTTACATTCGATATGCCTGATTCTCTGAGATTCAGGCTGATCTCATCCAGCCTGATTGTGTCTCCTCCGAGATTCTCGAAAACAAGCCCGATCTTGCCTGATTCTCCCATATCTCCGGCCATAACTCCTGCGTATCCTATCTGAACCGCCGGAGCGGATTTCGTGTCCGAGAGCATGCCCATCCCGAAACCCGAAACGACTGCTGCAATGATGATCGTAACGACAAGCATGAGCATTACACCTACAACAGGAGATACCGCGTTTTCATTTGTTCGAATCGTTTTCACCATGTAGCCACCACGTCTTTATCATAGATCGTCTTCCCGCTGGGGACGTGTATAATAGTTACATGAACTATCTCATCGCCTGCGAAACCATACTCCGAGATATAGTCATCTCCATCAGTATCGAATCCGAGGAAATAGGATCTGTCGAACTGGATGCTGCTTCCCGCACTCAAAACTGCAGTACCAAAAGTTCTGTCTGCCGTTTTCGTGCTGACGACATCACCATTGTTTGTTGTCTGCGGAGTAAACGGATAATCCGGGATGATTGTTGTGTTTGTAATGAGATCGTTCGCGTCTATTGGATCAAGGGAACCGTCAATCGTATGTTTGATGATCTTCCCCGCATTAGCAACGCTTGTTTTCATCACTACATCGGGACAGGTGAATGAACTGATGATCTTCAGATCTTTTGTTTTCAGACTTTCCCCCCCGAGATTCTCAATTACAGCATACTTCGAAGTACCTGTGGAGGATGCCGAAATCGAAACGTCAAGTGATGTCGAGGGGGCTGTCTGTGTCGAACTGACAATACCTCCCGCAAAACCACTGACAACTGCAGCAATTATGATCGTTACGACCAGCATCAGCATCACACCGACCACCGGAGAAACAGCTTCTTCATTGCATGCAGGCAATTCTGCTTTCCTGCTTATTTTTTTCATAAACTCAAACTCCACCCATGAGACAACTCAAATTAAATTGAGTTAAATTCTTAAAAAATTGGGTGAATAGGTTTTGTAATTCTCAAATATTAATCCGTCGCAAATCGCTTATTTTAAAGCTTGTTTTTAAAATTATGCTCATTGCATTGTTTAATATGTTCTGATCACTATATGTGCGCAAATGATCTGCACAATACGTTTGCACAGCAAAAGGAGCTCATATCGGGCTTTTTTATACTATCGAGTTAAAATTAAGAGTGATTTTTGAGAGATGACTAATCAGGTAGATCTTCTTTCAAAATATATCAAAATAAGTTTAGTTAATTCAAAACTCGTTGCACCAAATGAACTAAAAAAAGCTTTAGAGAGAAAGATATGGACATACAAAAAAAATCCGGCATTATTTTTATAATCCTGCTGCTCTGTTTAATCAATATAGGCACGGCTTCGGCACGATATGCAACAGGTTCAGGAGATAATGCAGGAATCAATGTGGGGGATGTCGTTTTTATTGGCGAGAAAAATCTGGATTTTTCTTTATTTACAAATTCTTCAGGAGCTTTGCCAGTTCAGTTTGTTCATAGCGACGGAACCCGTTTCGGTGTCATAGTGCTCTCCGGCGGTACAGGCTCCCTGACGGGCAACGACATCACGCCCGGAGTATATATTCCTTATTATACCGACGGAAGTTCGGGTTCGGCTAAATGTACAGTTGCGGAGCTGAATCTCGGTGAAATTGGGATATATACATACAATACAGATTTCGAACCCCAATATCTTCCCCAACAGCCGGGAGGCATAGCAAAGACTACCGACATAGCGTTTGCTATAAAATCTGCAAATATTGACGGTGCGAATCTTTCAGGAAACTGGTATAAATATTCACTGTCGCGAGACAGCCTTACCACATCCACCATTAAAAATATTCATCAGAATTCCGTTGCACTTAATGACCTCTTAATAGATCCGAGAGATAGACCGGACGAAACACTTGCAGATGCTCCGGTTTTTGATTTGATAGCTCAAAGTATTGTATCGTCTCAGACGGGCGATGTCCCATTAACTGCGGTTTTCTCTACCAATAACCTGAACGGACTTGAAAAATCCGTATCCTATTCGTTTACGGCCTCTTCTTTCTCTCCTTCATTATCATTTGATTCGGAAGTCAGCCAAAATGCGTATTTTGATCTTGCTATAACCGGCGTCCCTTTTACAAGTTACAATATTACGATATCGGGAAGTTTATACGGTTCAGATGCTCCTCGTTTCGAGAGCGGAGAATGGGACGACCTGATCTCAGACCAGGAGATCTCAGCTCATACCGAATGGACCGGCACTAAAACATTTCAGGTGTTTGTTCCCGAGTCTGCTCCGACCAACTCGTACGAAATAACAATGACGGACAACGAAGGAAACACAAAAAAACAATCTTTTATAGTAACTTCCGGTGCAATGAGCCTGGTATTTAACGAACCCACCGAAGCGATAGAATCAGGTTTGTTCGCGATTGGCGATTCAATTCTACTTAAAGGCTACGTGACCGGTGCAACAAAACCCGTAGATATCTATCTATATATCACAGGCCCGAATCTCCCTGAGAACGGAGCGAAACTTGAAGATTTCGGGGCAGAGGTCGTTGATGAAGAAGAAAGCACATTCACCTGCACTAAATACAGCCTGATCCTGGGCGAATGGGCCTATGAATGGAACACGAAGGACCTCGAACCGGGAACATACACGATTTATGCCAGCCTTAAGCCATACGGGTATCTTTCAAGCAGTTATCCGGGCGGCCCGGGAACCGACATCAAAGGAAATGTGCCTCCGTCTTATGATTTCCCACTGAGCGAACCGACCCTCAATATCAAATTCGATGACAACAACAACGGCTACTTTGCCAAAGGGGACATATTTTACGGCTGGTGGCTTTCCAGGGGAAGCGCCTCCGAACTTCGCTGGTATATATTCGGTTCAAACTTCAGGTATGCAGACAACATGTCGAAAATGTCTCCAGGCATTACATCCACCGGCGAGCCATATGACGATGATGAAAGACCCCTGTGGAATGAATACGGGTTTACATACAACCGCAGTTTTACTTACAATTTATACCCGGGAATCTACTATATGGTCTGCCAGCACCCTGGGCCGAACAAAGCCTTCGAGGTAAGTGCTGACTCATACGGCTCGGACCTCAGAAGAATTACGACGACGTTCGGGGATAGCGTCGATCTAAGTTCTCTCCAGAGCAGGAACGCTGCCGATGCACTTGTGGACTTACTGGAGAACCCTTTTTCCGATGATATCTATGTGATGACGCAATTCATAATCGAAGATCCGTGGATCAGGATAGATTCGGCGGGTGAGATTGTTGTCGGAGACGAACTCAGCATATCGGGAATGACCAATCTTGCTCCTTCCGGTACTACCCCCGACAAAACCCAGACGAAAGACACCCTTCATCTTTCCATAAACCGGCTGGATCTCGATGTCGGTTCCGAATCGAATACAGCTATGAAAATTCCGGTCGATGATGCAACCCCTTCGGATTCTTCCGATTTCTATCGAAGTTTCAGATATGAAGGTATCGATACCTCCTCTTGGGATGAAGGGATGTACCAGGTGACGGTGAACTGCAAAGATATCGATGTCAAAAAAAGCTTCGCTTTTGAACTTGTCGGTGAGAAAACATCTTCCGATTCTGAAAACCTTTCTCCCGGCAGTGATCCGTCGTTCCTGAAATCCGACCCTTCCACTCCTTCACCGACCAGGGTGCCTTCTTCAGCGATAACGTCACAACAAACTGCCGTCGCCACTCCTTCAGGCTCTCAAAAACAGTCATCAGGACCGGATTTCGCTTTGATTACGGTTTCAGGCATGTTGTGTTTCCTCGTAGTTGTTGCACTTATCAGGAGAAAATGAAAGATGGCACTCGAAATCGATCGAAATCTCTTCAAATGGGTTGTCATAGCAATAATCCTGATGTGTGTTGTCAGTGGTGCGGGGATATTGTACAAATTCACCGGTGGTTTTGCTTTCCTCAATTTTGAGAATAATGGAGAGCAGGAATATTATCCTTCGTCAGGGTATACTGAAAAATGCGACGGTTTCTGGGGTTATAAAGAATTCAACTGGACGTATTCCGATGAGGAATTTTCTATTGCTGTAAACATCCCTGAAGAGGATTACCTGAATTACGCATACGGGATCGACGGAACGATCTATCCAGATAATATTACGGAATACATCATTTCATCCGGGGACGGCGGTGTTGTTTCGGATGCGGCTGAACAGCTTTCGGAAATAATCAAGTCGAAAGGCTACAACGATGAAGAAGACGTATCAGGCCTCGTGTTTTCTTTCGTAAGTTCGATACCTTATGAAACCGATTACGAATCCGGGCACGATTCCGAATATCCGAGAGCCCCGGCAGTAACCCTGAACGACGGGACCGGCGATTCGGGAGATCATTCAATCCTTGCCGCAGCACTTCTACGGGAATTGGGATACGGTGTGGCACTCGTATATTATCCGCCGGAATCCTTCGATGAACAGACAGTGATTCCCGAAGCTGTTGCTCTCGGCCTGATTTCAAACGACAGCAGACAAAGACCGGTATATCAGGTTGCAAATGAGAACGGTACAGAAATTTTTACGGTGTCTCCTTTCTGGACTGTCGATACAACGGAAAAAGGTTACCCTTCATCGGCTTTTTATTCGATTTCACCGGAGATCTACCCGGACGAATCATTGTGGGTCGGCCTGTCATACAATCCGGGTGCCAAATTAAGGGCGGATTTCGGAAAAGACATGGATTGTCAGTCCGGGCTGCTTTATTCTGACATTATCAGGAGCCGTCCTATAACATATCCCGACTGGCTTGAGCAGACATCTAACTACTACCAGACGGTCTGGTATCCCTCAGGAGTTTCCTGGGAACTGGAAGACAAATGGCGTCTTTACGATAAATTGCTTGATATAACCGGACAATCGCGGGTGCTCTATACTCCCTGGGGTTTTGCCGAAGCCAATACTTCGACTCCCTGGAGGATAACCTTTCGGATTACAGAAATGGACCCGTTGAGGTCCGATAAGGAGATGACGCCTTATAGCGATGTCCTTCTTGTTCTTTATAAAACAGATCAGGATACGGGGAAATTGATCTTGGTAGATAAAACCGGGTGGCAGACGCTCTATGACTCGGATCTGTACAGGATCGCCGGCCCGTACCCGCCGGGAGAATATGTATTGGGGATATTTGTAAAAAATGCAGGAGTCGATATATCGATCGAATAC
This sequence comes from Methanolacinia paynteri, assembly GCF_000784355.1. Classification (NCBI taxonomy): domain Archaea; kingdom Methanobacteriati; phylum Methanobacteriota; class Methanomicrobia; order Methanomicrobiales; family Methanomicrobiaceae; genus Methanolacinia; species Methanolacinia paynteri. Next base: position 63,534 of record NZ_KN360930.1, read on the forward strand.
AGCGGCAAAGTGACGACGACGAATTACCAGGGACCGATCTGAGCGGACCGGGGGTTTATGATCTATGGCCACGATACGACTTAATCGAAGCAAAAACGGATCTGAAGCCGAAGGGAAACAGGATTTTTTGGATTCTTTCCTGAACAACAAACAGATGGAGCTTTTGCTCAGGTCGGCACATATCCAGACGCAGGTCAGCCAGTATATGATGGCCTCAGTCCTTTTCAGCATCCTGCCTTTTTTTGCAATGATGATGATAGGCGTGCTCTTCTACGTTTTCGATATAAGCATCGGGCTGATACCCGGAGTTCCCGACATTGCAGTTCTTATGGGCGGTGCAGTGCTTATCTCGCTTATAGTCTTCCTGGGAATGTATTTTTATCCGCAGCTCGAGGTATCCGGTCGTAAGAACAGGATTGACATGGACCTGCCTTATGCGATAACTTACATGCAGGCCCTCTCCTCGACGATAGTCCTGTATGATATATTCAGGAGCGTCTACGAGGCCGAGGATCTCTATGGAGAGGTATCGAGGGAGTGTGGGATCATCGTCCGCGACGTGGAATTATTCGGCGAAGATCTTCTCAGCGCAATGAACTATGTCGTTACCATAACACCCTCCGAGAGATTTAAGGAACTCATAGGCGACCTTATCCTCGTCTATCGCTCCGGCGGAAACCTTACGAATTTTTTCAATGCCAAATCCGAATCTTATCGTGAGATCGCAAGGCAGGAACTGGAGGCACTTCTGCAGTTCCTTGAGATGATCGCCGAGATCTATGTCACCGCATTCGTTGCAGGCCCTATTGCCATCATCATAATGCTCGTCGCACAGAATCTCTCCGGCCAGAACCAGCTTGACGGAATAATACCCCTTCTGTACCTGGGTCTTCCGCTCGGTGCAATTGCCCTGATTTTTGTGCTTTATATCCTTCTTCCCCCCGACAATCTTGCGATATCCAGGAAAGAGATCCATGACAGCGAATTTGGTCCCGACATGCTTGAGCCTGACGCGAACATGGAGCTTGACAAGGATTTTATCAGGAAATTCAATAACCGTAAACAGGTTCTTAAAATTCTCGATATAATCAGGCATCCCGTCAGGTATTATATTTCGAATTACAACATCGGTATCGTATTCGGGTTCATCGCCGCCGGTCTGGTCTTTTCCACTTATTATACCGGGTCTTTCTCGCAGCTTATGCCCGAGAACACGACAGAGGCGCTTATCTGCATAATGCTGATAACTGGGATGCTCCCTGTGATGCTTGCCTATGAAATACGCAGCCGTTACGTCAGGAATGTGGAAAAGCAGCTGCCTGAACTTCTCCGCGAGATCTCTGATATGCGTGATATTGGTATGACGCTCCAAAGTGCAATTACGATGATCTCGTCCAGTAAAAACAGCGTCCTTTCATCCGAAATCAAAATAGTCTCAGACGAAATGAAGTACGGGTCATCCCTTTCAGGTGCTCTTGTGAGGATGGAAGAGCGTGTAGGCCTTGTTTCCGTAAAGAGAGCGATATCCCTTCTGGTCAAGGCAAGCGAAGTAACCGATGCGATACGAGAGATACTTGCAATTGCAATATCCGATCTCGAACATTACCTGAGGATGAAATCAAAACGTCTGAATGTCTCGTTCGTCTATCTTGCGGTAATCTATCTTTCGTTCGGTATCTACCTCTACTCGGCATACCAGATGAATGTCGCATTCATATCGAGTTTCACCGATTTCAACATTACGCTCGATATCAGCTCCAGCAAGGCCAGCATGTTTCATATAGGGATCATCCTGGCTTTTTTTTCGGGTATTATGGCAGGGCAGCTTTCTTCAAACAGCATATATGCGGGACTTAAACATTCGGTTGTACTGCTGACGGCGACAATAATCATGTTCATTTACATTATCTGAGGCGATTCATGAGATCAAATATTTCAAAAGTAAGAAAATGGTCTGTGGCCGGCGGAGGGTGGGATGATGCAATAACATCAGTTGTAGGCGAGATGCTCTTACTCGTTCTTGTCGTCATTCTCGTATCGATCATGTCGGCATCCGCTTTTAACCTGCTTCCGGGAGAGCGTGAAACGTCTATTGATATTTCAATGAACACAAGCACGGACCCGAACTGCATCTTTTTCTGGCATCACGGGGGAGACTGGATCGATAAAAGAGACCTTAGCGTTTACATAATGAAATCCGAGTGGGATGGAACGACTGTGACCATAAAGCATGACGATCTCATAATCCACGCGTACAATTCAACAACAGGTGATTATAGCGACCTTTCAAATGTTTTCGATCTCGGATGCAGAATCGAGGCTGAACTGCCTCCGTCCATTGATCCGGGAGTATACGATATTCGCTTCAGGTGCTCTGAAAAAGTCATCGCAGCGTATGATGGAGTGACCTTATCATGAAAGAAAACAATGAAAGGGCCGTATCCACCGTCGTTGCAATGATGCTTATACTGGCGATTCTTGCAACCTGCGTAGCGGTTTATACTTCGACATATGTTCCCGGCCTGAAGCAGCAGTCCGAGATTCTCCATAACAAGGACGTCAGGTATTCCTTCCTCAGGTTCTCCGCCGATGTAGAAAACATATACAGCATCGGAAGGCCTGCGCAGTTCAGCGAGCCGTTGATTCTCGGGGGTGGGGATATTCTTCTGAGCGCTTCCGAGTCGGGAGGCAGAATAGATCTGGAAAGTCTGGCAGTAGGAACACTGTCCATATATGAAAATAATATTCTTGCCGGGGAAATTCCTATCAAAACGGTATGTGTCAGTTATACTCCATATTTTTCTTCGTGGGAGCTGCAGGGATACCGCTATGAGAACGGTACGGTCTGGGTTACGAAAGACGGTACCGACAAGATTGCACCCGCTTCTTTGAGCCTGAACTCTGTTGGCGACGGAATGGATAATGAAAGGAAAAAGATCGAAGATCGTCTGTCATACATGGCAGGAACATACGAAGAGAATGGCGGGAGAATTACTATGCAGATCATTACAATGACCCATTCGGGGGCCGTTTCCGTAAGTGGTTCAGGTTCTGCTGCATTGAGTCTCGATGCCCGGAACAGCGCGACTCCTCTTTACGAGCATACTTTTTCGGACGACGGCACGATCGTTCTGACCGGAGAGAACGGATATTCCATGAGTTTCCCTGTATCGAGCGGTGAACAACTGGAGATCGATTTTCTTGAAATTGAGGTGAGCGTCGTATGAGATGTAATCCCTGCCATGCAGTATCGGCAGTCGTCGGCGTCATGGTTATGCTCTCTTTACTGATTGTAGTCGCCGCTCTTCTTTCTGCATATGCAGGAGGGCTTGTAAGAGCGCCCGCACATGCCCCGTCAGCAGAACTTTCGGTTTATACTGTGGGCAGCGGCCCGGATTTTTCAATAATCTTCGAACACAGGAGCGGCGAGGCCCTTAGTCCCAAAAACACCCAGATCGTCACTTTTGTGGACGATAAAGAAGGCATATTCATGTTGTCCGATATTCAGAGTGAGAAATTTTCTGCCGGATCAAAGATTACAACCCCGGATCTGGCCGAAACCGCAAAACTTATGGGCCTGACCACGGGAGAGCTTGCAGGCTATATCGCAAATCGGACACCCGTGGAGATATCCGTTTATGATCTGCCGTCCGGTTCGGTAATATACAGATCTAATATAATCCTGGAGGAAAAATGAAGAAATCTGAAGATTCAGCAGTTTCGGAAGTGGTAGGCGTTCTCCTGATGCTTACGATTACCCTTCTTATCGCAGGCCTTGTTGTGGTAGCAGCAAGCGGCCTGAATAGCAGTCAGACGAAGCCGATCAAGGCATCTATCGCCGTTTCGGACATATCGGACAACTATATCGTCTTCGATAATACCCAAGGGGATTCTGTTCCGCTTGAGAGAATTATGATAAGCCTCGGCGTCCAGGAAAGTCCGGGTGAAGGAATACAGGTCTATGGTTCGAACGACATACAATTTGAGAGTTATTCCGGTGACGGCACCGTAGTCGTCGGGGGCAGGTTCAAACTGATCTCGGATTATACGAACAGTTTGGGATGGGGTTCATTTGTAATCTCCTCCGGGGAGCACCTGGATTACGCGGTTTACGATCACAGGACGAATACTCTGATGTCAACAGGCTCTATTCTGGTTCCCTGATATTTACCTAAGTAAGACTCATTTTTTTCCTGTCGATATTGTATATCATATACAGGCAGTGACTAAACGGATTTTGACCCTGATAAACTCTTCAACGTTTTAATGGAAGGTTCATGCACAATATCTGAAGTATTGAATTGTCCGGCATGCTAACAGAAAATTTCATAATACCTTCTCTGTTTCACAGCATCCAAAAAGTGAGCCGGTGCATTTCAACGCCGACTGAAGATATACTGAGAAATAATACTCGATGCGAAGGAAGTGAGTAAAAAACAATCGGTAAAATCCGAGCTGTTGAAAATCGAGTGTTTAAAGTTTAATGTTTTCAATCGCCGTATTTACGACGAAGGCAAGTTCTTCCCTGCCCCACTTCTCGGAATTGATAACCAGATCGTAGATCGACAGGTCATTGATCTCGATCCCGTAGTATTTACGGTATCTTTCGGCCTCCGATTTCTCGCGGACTATAGTCTCGGCCTTTGATGCTTCGAAATCGATACTTTCCCGTTCTGAGATCCTCTGTGTACGGCATTCTACCGAGGCCGCGATCCAGATCCTGAGATCGGCATTATCGATCATGTGTCCTGCAAGTCTGCCTTCGACGATGATGTCGTCTCCGGCCTCGCCTCTCTCCTTCTGTCTCTCGTCGATAAGACGGTCTACCGAAGGATCGCTTTCGCACAGGCTTCCGAATTCGATCAGGCCCATACCTCTCTCTGCCGCGAGAGATCGGAATACCTCTCCTGCCGAGATAAGTTCAAAAGAAAGTTTTTCAGAAAGTTGTTTTGATAATGATGTTGTTCCGCTTCCGGGCGGTCCGCTTACGGTTATCCGCATCACAGCCCCCCGATATCAAGAGTCTTCCTGATAATCTGGCTGAGCGCAAGAGAGCAGAGCATATACCAAATGATCCATGCCGGCAGGAAGAAGAGCGGATCTGCGAGATTAATAGTCCCGCCGATAGCGAATGTAGCATCGCCCATCTCTGATGCCTTGCTGAGGAGCCACAGGAATATCGGGATGGTAATAATCATTATCCATGCCATAGGCTTGAACTGCTCCTGTGACATCTGCATCTGTTCTTCCATCATCTTTTGCTGCTTATCCTTCATCTTGCGGATTCTCTTCTCATCACCGGCCAGCTGGGCTTCCCTGAAATCCTTCTGGAATTCTTTCATCTTCTTCTGTACACGCTGCATCTTCTCGTAATCGATAGTGTACTTCTGGAGAAGCGATGAGTAGCATCCTGTAATCGCTGCAAGAACAAGAATCGTGACGAGCCAGTTGAAACCGAGCAGGCTTGTAATAGGTTCGAGAATGAGGCCTGCTCCGGCAGCCACTCCATCTCTTAAGGTCTGGACGCTGTAGATTATCATTACAACGACCATTATTATCAGGAATGTAAACATTCCGCCGCCGGTTTTTGACTGTGCCATGGAGTCTGATTCACCTCAGAATACCCATCATTTCTTCGATGGATTTTTCCAGGAGGAAGTCCTGGTTCTTTATTATCTTGACAGTGCATCCGGTATACATGGAATATGCAGCTGCCATAAAGCGGTTATAGTCCTGGTGATCCTTGATGGAGATATATCCTTCCATGTCTCTCTCGCGTGTATCATCTTTCATTCTTCGCATAAGAATCTGATCCACATCGGTTTCAACAAGAATGACCATGTCGGGTTTCATCTCCTGGAGGACCCAAGAGGGGAGTCCGGGCAGGTATCCGCCCGGTGTGCTGACCGTGCAGTGTGTGTCGACAATTACGTTGTCCTGGATCTTGGCGATCAGCTGGGCCGCAGTCTTCTGCAGCTCTTTCTGTTCCGCCTGTTCCAGTTTACGCATTTCATCGCGGTTCTTGACCTTGCCCTGTTCGCATGCAACCTCGAACATACATGTGCCGAAGTTGATGGAGGTATAGTCTATATTCTCTTCTTTTAGTTTTTCTTTTGTACCGTCGATTACAGTCGTCTTTCCTACACCGGGTACACCGGTGATAACCACTCTTTTCCCCATTTTAAGACCTTTCCTTTATTCTTTTCCGAAGAATCCGCGCATAAACGGATACATTTCCATGATCTGTTCGTTTGCAATCTCTTCATACAGCCTGTATACTATACTTACGGTCAGAAGCAGTCCTGTTCCGCCGACAGAGCCTATGACACCGAGATAGTTGGCGAGAACACTGAGGAATCCCACTGCAACTCCGCCTATGACGGTAACCCTTGGGATGTACCTGTCGAGGTATTTTACAAGAACCTGCTCGTTGCGCCTATATCCCGGAATGTGCATTCCGCTTCTCTGGATCTGCTTTGCGACATGCGATGAGTCGAGACCGGCGGTCTTGACCCAGAACAATGCGAATATTGCACCTCCGATGACCATTACGAAGAAATCGATTCCCATCCTGAGGATGACTTCCCATACGGGATGGCCAAGGTCGGACAGCCACCACATCCAGTTTTCAGGACTGTTGATCGGAGCGGTGACATACATTATACCGTTGACCGGGTTCTGACCGTCAAATTCTCCAAGTATGGTAATTCCTATGTTGTTAAGGAAAAGTCCGAACATCTGCCAGTTGGCCTGAAGAACCCTTACGAGAATCATAGGCAGAACACTGGCATAGATGAGCTTTACAGGGAATCTTCCGCGTGCGCCTCTTACTGCAGAATGTGCAAGCGGGATCTCGATCCTTGTGGATTCTGCATATACGACGATTCCGAATATCAGTAATGTCGTAAATAATGCAAGAAGATCCAGACCGAAATAATCGATGAAGTTCGCCCCCTGTGTAAGAACTTCAAAGAGTCTGGGGAAGAAACCCTCTGAAAAGTTATCGGTTGCTTTGTCCCAGTTGAGGAAACCGTTCATCAGCCCCTGGGATATGCCGGCTACAATGAAAAGTCCGACTCCCGAGCCTACTCCCCATTTTGTGACGACTTCGTCCATAAGGAATATGAGGACGCCGCCTATGCACAACTGGAGGAATATAAGCAGAGTGACCATAGTCGTGCTGCCACCGAAGAAATCCATTGCAACCTGAGTGCTCGGCTGAAGGAATCCACCTATAACGTTCGGTGCCGCTTCGAGAACGATCATCACGAAGATAAGCAGTTTCTGCAGGCCCATGTACATGACCTGCCCGCGTGTTTCAGAGGTATTGATGCCGAGAAGGTCGGCACCGTTTAAAAGCTGGAGGACGATTGATGCTGTAACTATAGGTCCGATACCCAGGTGGAGTAAAGACCCGTATGCTCCTGCGAGCAGTGTTCGATACATACCAAGCAGATCCTGAGAGTCGGGACTCAGCCCGAAGATCTGTACATTGGTCAGAATAAAATACAGTATTAGTACTGCAGCGGTCCACAACATCTTGTTCTTGAAGTGGACGTGTCCTTCGGGTGCCTTTACAGCGGGCATGGCCGCAAGTAAAGGCTCCATTCGATCCAGCAATTGTCCCATGGTTCACCAAAAATTTTAGGCGGTTAGAGCCTGACCGCCGCTCTCCTCGATCTTCGATCTAGCAGATTCGGAAAATTCCTTGGCGGTAATTATCAGTTTATGAGTAATTTTTCCCCCTCCAAGTATTTTATCAATTCCGATCTGTTCTGCATCGATGGTGATTGAATCACCTTCAAGGGTTGCTGCGCCGCAAGCCACAAGGTCATCTGCCATCTGGTCGAGTTTTCCAACATCGATTGCCTTTACTTTGGAGGCATTCTGCTGGAAGAACCCGTGCTTTCCGTTATGAACCTCATCAGCGAGCAGGAAGTGGGTAAACCTGTGGTCCCTGTGTCCTGCACGGCCTTTTCCGCCCCTGTTTCCTGCACCTCTGCGGTTTTTGTGTGTTCCGCCGCCGCATGTGCGTGATCCGCGGTATTTTGATCTCTTGTTAACAGGCATCTCCGATTCACCTCATCCTGTAGAGAAGATTCCCGATATCGCTACCGTAGTTACCAAGAGCGCCGCCCTGCTGGTACGTGCGCTTGATTGACTTGTATCCTTTTCTCGGCGGGTGAAGCCTGAGAACCGGTTTTAATCGGGGGATGTCGTTGAACTGAGCTTCCCCGCTGCATACGGCGCCTGCGAAAGATTCGATGCCGTCGTATTTCGAGTTCTCTTTGATGTATTCATCGGTGAGCTTCTCATCGCCGGTAAGACGTCCGCGTGTCTCAAGGAGCGTCGAGAGGATCTCGGGTGTTGCCTCGCCGTATGCCACGTAATCCTTGACTTTCCTTATCATACCTGTGTATGCCGGTGTGTCGGGGATTATTACGCAGTGGTTGACGTGGTGAAGGCGGAGCATCTTGAGGGTGTCCTTGATCTCTTTACGGGTGTTGACAACACCCCTGACCTGAACTACAAAGTACATTACTTCGACCCTCCGGTTCTCACAAGATTAGATTCCTTGAGTGCGTTGAAGGTTGCCTTCGCATAGTTGATCGTGGTCCTTGTCTGGCCGTCTGCTGCTGACCAGATGTCCTTTACACCTGCAAGTTCGAGTACCTTCTTTCCGATGTCACCGGTAACAAGGCCAATTCCCTGGGGTGCAGGCATGAGAGTAACCTTGACACTGCCTGCCTTTCCTGTTACACGGAACGGGAGCGAGTGTCCTTCTCCGCATGCACATTCCCAGCTGCCGCAGCCTCTCTTTACCTTGATGATATTGATCTTGGCGTTATCTATCGCCTTCTTGATGGCGTTTCCGACCTGGACGTCCTTGCCCTGGCCGAAACCGATGTAGCCGTTGCGGTTTCCTACAACTACGACACAGCGGAATTTTACACGCCTTCCGCTGTCTGTCATCCTCTGTACCATATTGATGTCAAGTACGTCGTCCTCGAGGTCGGGGAGGAAGTAATCGACGATCTGTGGTTCCTTGATAGGCCTTCCGCTCTCGAGAACTTCATCAAGTCCGGAGATCTCTCCCGCTGCCACCTGTTTTCCAAGACCGGTGAGAGGAATCCATTCTTCCTGTTCAAAGGCCATTATTTCAGCTCCTTCATTATTGCATCCTGAACGGCTTCGACATTCTCCACGAGATCTCCTGCTCTCTCGGGAGCGTACTCTGCAATGTGAGAGCCCTTTACTCTCTCATCGGCAGGGAGGATATCCGGATTGTGCGGAATATCTAATCCTGCGTCAACCGCTCCCCTGAGTGCTGCAAAGACCTTTGCCCCGTATGTTGCACGGTGCAGTCCGATATCGAGAATCGCCGTTTCGTATCCCGCGTTGAATGCCTTTACGGCAAAGAGCATTCCGGTGAGGTATGCTGCGGGGGTGTTTGCAAGCGAACCCTTGTAACCGTATTTTACAAGTTCACTCGAGTTTGCGGCAACAAGTGTCCTGTCGCCTTCCATCTTTGCTTCGACAAGCTGGCATATGATGTGCCTGTTTGTCTTCCTGACAACCATTCTGGGTTTTCCAGAGAGGAGAAGCTTTAAACGGCTGTAGTAGTTGGTCTTCCCTTCTCTTCTCCTGCGGAACGAGACGAAGTACCTTGGTCCGGTTGCCATTTATTCCATCCTCCCTGAGATCTGCTCGAGCTGAGCCTTCATGTGGGCTACGCTCCTGAACTGACCGCCTGCTGCCTTCCTGTACATGATCCTGTATAAGTGTGCGTCGATCTCGCCGGAGTCACGCAGTGCACGGAGCTCTCTCCTGATTGCACGGATCTTTTTGATCCATGTCCTCTTGGACGGTGTGCGTGCTCCCTTTGCACCTTTCCTGCTTCCCTGTCCCTTACGGTGTCCGTATCCGCGTTTTTTAGCGAGTTCTCTTGCTCTTCCGCGGCTTACACCCTGGACAGGTTTTGCGCTGATTGCACCATCTTCGATGAGGCCCCTGATATCTTCGCGTGAGATTGCATTTGCTATGTCCTCGCCGCGGTCTTCACTGAGTTTGACCCTGTGTACACCGCATTTAAGAACTGCTGCTGCTATCCTCTTCTGGTTCTTGAGGTCACTCATCGCTCTTCACCTCTTCTTCCTCTGCGGTTTCGGCCTCTTCGACGACCTCTTCCTCTTCAGGTTCGGTCTCTTCGGCGGCTTCCTCCTCTTCGGAAACTTCCTCTTCAGATTTCTCTTCGGCCTTTGCCGCTTTCTTTTCTGAAGGTTTGATTACTTCTTTCTGGTTCAGGACCCTGAATCCGAGCTCTTCAGCTTTTTTCTGGATCTCCTCTCTCTTCTTGTTTCCTACTGTCGAGGCGATCCGAATTGCCTGTATTTCAGGGTTCAGGTTTTCCAGGTCGGCAAGGTTGTATACGAGTACATCCTCAAAGCCGCTCGGGTGCATTCCACGGACAGCCTTCGGGCTTCCGTAGCCCGGCTGCGGGTGTGCTCCCTTTGCACGGTACCCTTTCCTCTGTTTGCTCTGGAGACCACGTGGCCTTCTCCATGTGTCCTCCAGTTTCTTCTTCCTGGAAAGACCCTGGCGCTTAAAGGACCCACGCTGGGCGTTTCTGGCCCTGATTAATCTTATTTTATCTTCAGCCATCTCAAATCACGCCTTGCTCACAATATATATGCCATCCTGGAATACACGGGTGTCACGACCCCTGACTTTGGTGGCTTTCTCAATTCTTGAAGCTGTGGTTCCTACAAGTTCCTTATCGATGCCTGTGAGTGTGATCTCGTCTCCGGCGATCTTCATCTTGACACTTTCAGGAATTTCTGCATATCTCGGTTCCTTCTCCCCGAGGAAGTTTACGATCTCGAGTTTTCCGCCGATTTCCTTTAACTGAATAGGGAAGTGGCTGTATACGACCTTCATGCCGTATACGTATTCCTCGTTGACGCCGCGGAACATGTTCTTCGCATGTGACGCATATGTTCCGAGCATTGCATAGATCTTCTTTCTCTGTGATTCGGTTGAGATTATCAGCTCTCCGTCTTCGATTCTGACTGTGATGCCGGGGTAACGCATTAAACGCTCCAGAGTCCCTTTCTTTCCTGAGACAACCAGTTTTCCGCCGGCTATCTCTGCATTAACTCCTTCAGGGATTTCAATTCTGTTCTCTGTAATCATTCTTCTGTGTCACTCCTCAGTATACATACGCGAGAAGTTCGCCGCCGATACCTTTCTGGCGTGCGTTCTCGTGCGAAATGACCCCGTGAGAGGTGGTCATTATCAGCAGTCCGAAGTTCTTTGCAGGAAGGTACTGGTTTTCCCATTTCTCGATCTCGTCGGTCTTCACTGCAAATCTTGGCGAAATAACACCACATTTGTTGATGTTTCCGTTGAGGCTGACCTTAAACTGTCCGCCCCTTCCGTCGTCAATCAGTTCGAAGCCTTCGATGTAGCCTTCCTCTTTCATGATTCCGAGCATCGAGCCGAGAAGTTTTCCTGCGGGCTCTACGATGCAGGAGATCTTGCCTGTATCAGAGGCGTTCTTGATGGCGCTCATTGCATCTGCAATAGGATTTAATCTTGTCATCTTGCATACACCTCTAATTCATCTTCTTAAACCCGATCTTCTGGGCAGATTCACGGAAACACTGGCGGCAAAGCATTATCTTGTATCTTCTTACAAGGCCCTGCTTTCTTCCGCACATCTGGCACTCGTTCGCACCGCGGCCGTAGATCTTCTCAGGTGTCTTCTGGTTCTTCGATTTTTTCTGTGCCATTTCAGAGCACCTCCACCTGGTATTTTTCTGTCATGAATTTGACGGCATCTTCACGTGTTACTATCTGCTTTGACGGGAGCTTCTTTCTCTCAATGTTCCGCCGTGCGATCCGTATTCCTTTCTTTTCAAGGATTACGTTTACGTCCATGCCGTAGATACCGATCATCGGATCATATGACTGTCCCGGGAAGTCAGTGTGCTCCTCTACTCCGTATGAGAGGTTTCCCGAGCGGTCGAACTGGGATTCAAAGATCTTGTTCTCAAGAATGCTTAAGGAAGTCTCGACGAAATCCTCTGCGGTCTTTCCCCTGAGATATACCTTGCAGCCAATGGGCTGACCCTTCCTGATTCCGAAGGCAGGCTGTGTTCTCTTTGCAATCGTGCGGACAGGTTTCTGGCCTGTAATCTCGCTGATGATATTTTCAGCCTTTACAAGCTTGTCACCTGACTCACCGACGCTCATGTGGACGACAACCTTGTCGATATGAACGTCCTGCATTGGGTTCATGCCTCAATCCCCCATTCCTTTACTGCAGGCTCTGTCGTACCGATAACGAAGATGTATTCTTCAATGGTGTCGAAGTCCTCGCCCGACTTTTCGTCTTTGAGGTAGACCCTGTTCGAGATGCTTCCGGGGATTGTATCGATCTTTGAGATTCTGCCGATCTTTCCTGAGTGGCTTCCTCCGATGATCATTGCAACGCTTCCCTCTGCGAACGGGTAGTGATCGGTCACTTTAAAGCGATTGTCGCCTTCAAGTCCGATGACTATCGAGTCTTTGGGTTTGTAATCCTGTGAATCCACTATCAGGTTCGCACCGTAGCGAAGATTGAGCTGGATCTTCCCACCCGAAACAATCGTCTTGTTCTCGATCTTGCAGAGGCGTGTCTTTGCATCCTCTGCCGAGATGGGTACTGATACGTAGTCTCCCTTCTTGTCACGGAGAATCCTGTAATACTTGTCGACTTTCGGGATCGAGATGATGTCGAAGACGCCTATTCCAAGCTTCGGGTCCGTGCACGGGATTCCGTTGAGGATTACCGAACGGTCCTTGAGGATCTTCTTTACTTCCTTCATGTTGAGAGCTAAGCCCATGTGGTCCCTTAACCAGACTGCCATCGGCATCGAGTTCCTGTTGTGGGGGCCCGGTGCGGTCTTGATGACGAACTTATTCTCTTTCTTCGCGATACGCCATCCCGTAGGCGAAGTGAGTCTCTTCATATGATTTGACATTAGTTTCCGGCCTCCAGTCTCTCTTCACGCTTTTTATCATCGAGTTTGAGCTTTGTAATCGTCACGTTCGATGCGTATACGGGTCTCGGGACCTCGGTTCCGTCGACTTTTGTAACGGATACGCCGTGAACGATGACTGTTCCCTTCTCGGTGTCGACACCGTCGACGACTCCTTCTTCGCCCCTGAAGTCTCCTCTCTGGACCTTTACAGTGTCACCGACTACAATACGGCAGCTCTTTTTGCCGTATTTTTCCTGTAAATCCGATGTGAGAGCAGCGTTCAGGAACTTGCCGCGTGCATGCAGAGGTGCGTTGTAGCGCGCTTTGCGCTGTTTTCTTGGCTGTGTACTTGCAATTCTAACCATTTCAGCTCACCTCATACAATGATCGTCGCCATGGAGCCGATCTTCGGGAAACGCTCGGCAACCTCTCTTGCAACCGGTCCTTTGATCTCGGTGCCCTTCGGTTCGCCACGCTCGTTTGTGATGACCATTGCGTTGTCCTCAAAGGAAAGGCGCAGGCCGTTGATCCTTCTGATCTCTTTTTTCTGCCTGATAACTACCGCTTTTTCAAGTTTGCGGCGCATATCGGGAGTTCCTTTCTTTACTGATACTGTTGCCATATCTCCAAGGCCGAGCTTCGGCTGGCGCTTTCTTACACCGTGATACTGATTGACAGATACGATCTGGACCTGCCTTGCACCGGTGTTGTCTGCACAGGTAAGTTTCGAACCTGTTGCAAGCGCTCTCGGAGTCCTGGACTGTTTTGCTTTCATTCCTCAGTCACCTCCACTACTACGAAGGTCTTTGTCTTGGAGAGCGGTCTGCACTCTGCAATCTTTACAGTGTCGCCGACCTTGGCTCCAAGACACGGAGGGTTGTGTGCGTGAAGCTTCGACGAGCGTTTTTCATAACGCTTGTACTTCTTCACGTAGTGCAGGTAATCTCTTGCAACAACAACAGATCCCTGCATTCGGTCACTCACGACTTTGCCGGTAATCACCTGGCCGCGTACCGGCAAATTGCCATGAAATGGACAGTTTACGTCGTCGCATTCCTTTTCGGGAATGTTAACGTTTAACCCTATATTTTTAGCCATTATTTACCTCGGTTTTCTAATTCGCATGCTGATTCTTTTTTCAGGCTGCGCAACAAGCACCGATCCATCAACTCTTATAAGAGTATCATCTGGGAGATGCATCCTGAATACAGCCCCTTTCTTCTGCACTGCTTTGAGGCGGTCACCTGAGAATATTACAAGCATGTTCTTAGTCTCGTCTGCAACGATTCCCGAGATCCCAACCTGTGTAGGATTTGTGGATCTCTCTACCGCTGCCTTAAGACCTATGAGTTCATGCCTGCAGATATTCCCCGGTGTTATCACGCCTCGCGACTCCTCTTTGTCTGCTCCGTTTTGATCCTGGCGATTGTGCGCTTTACTTCGTGGATGCGGCCGGGATTTTCCGGTGCTCCTCCTGCGCTTACCTTGCCAAGATCCTGAACGAGCTCAAGCTCCAGTTTCGAGAGCTGTTCTGTCAGTTCGGAATCACTGAACTGGCTGACTTCGGATGCACGGAATATAGCCATTCAGAAGTCCTCCTCTTCAGGAACATCTTCAACAGCTTCCATCTCGGCGTCGATCTCCTGTCCGATGATATCTTCTTCGGGGATATCTTCTTCGGGTTCTGCCCTGGCAGGTTCCGATTTGACTACCGCTTCAGGTTCTAAAACTTCGAAATGGTCCGGAAGCTGTGCTCCCGGCGGAACGATCTTTACCTGGCATCCGATAGTGCCCAGCTTCTTAATTGCGATTGCAAAGCCGTGCTCGACAATTGTCTCGCTTGGCTCGCCGGCATGCTTGATGTAGCCTTCGGTAAATTTCTGGACACGCGATCTTGCTCCGGTGAGTTTTCCGGATATGACGACCTCACACCCAAGAGCTCCGGATTCCATTATGCGCCTGATAATGCTGCTTCCTGCCTTACGGAAGTACCAGCCTCTCTCAAGTGAGTTTGCAAGGCGCTCTGCCATGATCTGTGCATTGAATGCAGGGTTTTCCACCTGCTGAACCTCAATCTGGGGTGTTTCAATGTTGTAATCATTCTGGAGTGTTGACGTGATTTCGCGGACTACCTTTCCGCCTTTACCGATAACGATACCGGGCTTTTCAGCGTAGATCGTTATCTGTGTTCCGAGAGGTGTGCGGACGATTTCGGTTCCGCCGTATCCGGCTCTCTTGAGCTCTTTACGGAGATATTTTTCCACACGTGCAGCACGTACGCCGTCTTCTACGAATCTTCTTTCAACTGCCATTACTGGGCCTCCTTTACTAGAATTTCAATGTTGACCGATTCTGCAAATTTCGGTGTAGCTCTTCCCATTGCACGGGGGAAGATACCTCTCTGCCTGCGGCCTCTGTTTGCCGATACATGGAATATCTCGAGGTTCTCTGTGTCGAGACCTATGTATTCGGCGTTCTTTTCGACCGATCTTAAGAGCCTGAGGTACTCCTCTGAAGCCTTTACCGGGTATCTTCCGGCGTCCCACTTGTCAAGGCCTTTCTTGTGTGCAACATTGCAGTTGAACTTCTTGAACGGGATTGCCTTTTTGAGTGCAACTACGTTTTCAAGATAATCTATGGCCTCTGATGTGGTCTTGCCTTTGATGAATGCGGCAATCTCGATGGCGTGCTTGGGCGAGATCGGAAGTTCGTTTGCTTTCGCACGGGCAACTTCATCGCCTTTGATGTTTAGTGAATAATCTGTCCTTGCCATTGCCATCACTTCAGCGGTACGTATTTACTGGATCTTGTTGCACCGATACCTGCACTTCCGTGGGTAACGCGTCTTCTTGTAAGGGCGAACTCTCCAAGGTAGTGGAACACCGCTTCGGGCTGGAGCTCTACTTTTACAAACTCCTTTCCGTTGTGCACTTCGATCGTCTTTCCTATCATCTCGGGCATGATTACCATGTCACGGAGGTGTGTCCTTACACGCTCCTTGCCCTCTCTCATGTCAGAAATCAGCTTTTCCTGCCCCGGTGAAAGTCCGCGGTTGTATTTGCGGCGTGCCCTTGAAGGCATGATGGGGAGAAGCTCTGTAAGGCTCATCTGCTGAAGTTCTTCGATTTTGTAGCCGTGGTACGTAAATTCTTCTTTTCGCCTCGGCAAGCGCTTCTGAGTTTTCTTTGCCATATTTTTTCACCCCTTGATTATTTCCTTCCTGTGCGTTTGGCCGCAATATGACCGACCTTTCTTCCGGGTGAAGTGCCTCTTGAAACAGTCTTCGGCCTTCCGCAGTGCTGGTGTCCACCGCCACCGAACGGGTGGTCGATGACGTTCATGCAGACACCCTTGACTCTCGGCCACTTCTGTGCCTGTGACTTGACCTTGTGGTACTTCTTTCCTGCCTTGACGAACGGTTTCTCGCTGCGTCCTCCGCCTGCGACGATTCCGATTGTTGCACGGCAGTCTTCGTTGAACCACTTGTTCTTTCCGCTCGGCATTTTGATACCGACACGTCCGTCATCGGATTTTCCGATAACCTGTGCCTGAACACCGCTTGCGCGAATAAACTTCCCGCCGTCGTTGGGCCTTGCCTCGACGTTGCAGACGTATGCTCCTACGGGGATGTCCTTAAGGCTGAGGGTGTTTCCGTTGCTGATTCCTGCTTCAGGTCCCCATGCGACCTTCTCGGAGACGCCCATTCCTTCAGTGACGAGCATGAACATCTTCTTTCCGTCTTCGAGTTCGACCTTTGCAATAGGTGCGTGTCGTGCGGGATCATGCTCGATGTCAATGATCTGTCCCTTTATTGTCTCTTTGACATTGCCGGGGTGCTTGAGCGACGCCTTATACTTGTGCGAGGGTGCACGGTATGTCGGTCCTCCGCGTCCGCGGTTCTGTGAGATAATTCGTTTTCCCATTTAGACCACCTTACATGATTCCGAGCCTGCTGAGGATCTCCTCGCCGGCCTTCTCGTTCTCGAAGCATACGATCGCTTTCTTCTGGCCTTTCATCGTCATCAGGGTTCTGACTGATTTGACGTTCTGGCCGAACATTTTCTCAAGCTCTGCAGCGATCTGTTTTTTCGAAGCCTTGTTGTCGACGATGAACTGAAGTTTGCCTTCATATTCCATGTCCATTGAAGCCTTTTCCGAAACATACGGGTGCTTGATTATCATTTCACATCTCCCCCAGTCTGTTTATGGCAGGCACTGTCCATACAGTAAGTCTTCCTGCCTGTGTTCCGGGTGCAAGGAGTTCTACATTCAGCTGTTCGACTGTTGTAATGTCTACACCTGCAAGGTTCTTGCCGGCGCGAAGCTGCTTGTCGCCTGTAACGATAAGGAGACTTTTTCTCTGTTTGTAGCGTCTTCCACGGAGTTTTCCGCGTCCTGCACGAACCTTCCTTGAGTTCCTTGCACGGACTACGTCCTCGTAGAGTCCTGCTGCCCTGAGTGCGTCTGCTACTTCTTTCGTTGATTTCAGGTCTTCAAAGGCTTCCTCGAATACTACCGGTACGGCCCCTTCAAAGATATGACCCCTTGCAAGAACAAGTTCCTCGTTTGTGGTTGCAGCGATTGCCGATCTCATCGCTTTTCTCTTTTCCTGCTTGTTGATCTTCTTTACAAGGATCTTTTCAACCTTCGGTGGGTGTGCCGCACGTCCGCCTACAGCCTGCGGGATTCTTGCTACACGTGAACCGTTCTTAATCCTCGGGACCTGTGCAACACCGCGTCCACTTCCCCATGACGCTGCGGAAGTTTTTATTCCTGCATATGGGTTTGTTCCGTGAGGCTGGTAGCGCATGCTCTGGATCGAGATTACAGCCTTTTTAATGAGGTCGGGACGATATTCCTCTTCGAAAAGAACCGGAAGCTCGATCTCGCCTGCATCCTTTCCGTCAATTGTTTTTATCTGTGTTTTCATCGCCTATTTCACCCCTGCTTACTCATTGTGCTGACAAAGTTAATCGACGGTTCGCGGAAGACATGCTCTCCCTGGCGTATTGCCGGGCGAATCCTTATGAGACGCTTTGTGGGTCCGGGGATCGAGCCTTTGATCAGGACGTATTTTCCTCTGACAAGTCCGTAGTGGAGGAATCCTCCGTCCGGGTTGATCTCTTCGGGGTTGTTGCCGATCCTGAGGATGCGCTTGTTGAATTCGGTCCTCTGCTGGTATCCCATCTGGCCCATCTGCGGTACCTGCCACCTTACGTGGTGAGGTGTCCACGGTCCGAGGTTTCCGATATGGCGCTTCTTCTTTCCGCGTGAGTGCTTGCGCTTTCTTACCTGAATGCCCCAGCGTTTTACTGCACCCTGGGTTCCCTTTCCGGTTGTAACGGCAGTTACATCGATGTACTGTCCGGCGTTTGCGACATTTTCAATCTCGACTTCCTCTCCCAGCTTGGAGATTCCGAAGTCGAGGCGTGTGCTGAGGTCTCCGCCTGCGATGCGGATCTCCATCAGTTCCGGAACTTTCTTCGGGACACCTGTGAGCTGTTCGGGCTGCGTGTACATTATTGCAAAAATGTCGGTTACGAAGCCGTCTTCGATGCCCTTAAGAATTTTCTCTTTCTGTTCTTCGGCATTGTGCTTCTTTGGGATCTGTGTAGCACGGGAGATGCTCTCGTCGATGTTTTCTGACCAAACTTCGGCGAATGCTTTCCTGCCGTATGTGTCGTTTGTATAGGCACGAATCGCGATGACTTTCATCGGCGGAATCTCAATTACCGTAACCGGTACCGAGATCTCTTTTCCTTCCGATGGACTGTTCTTGTGGTCATCGATCATAATGACATGAGTCATACCCACTTTATAACCTGCATATCCCTGGAAGGCTGGCTCTCCGTTGTACGAAGGCCATGAGTGGTACTTCGGTACCTGACTCTTCGCCCTTTTGCGCGGGCTGTATGCAAGTGATCCTCTGCGTGGTCTGGTTGTTCCAGGCATTTATCAATCAGTCCTGTTTATTCTTTGAACTTTTTTCCGAGAAATCCGTGTTTACGGATTTCGGCCGGACCAAAAAGGATTTTCGGTCTGTTGAATCTGAGAATAACCATAACTGCGGCAGACTGTAATGCTGTCTGCATTCGGCCGGGAACCTGCCTGTTGTTACAGGACGTTTTTCCTCTGCCTTGTCTTTCCTGTTATCGGAAATCTCTCTCTAAAGATTCTGACCTATTTGTGCGCTATCCCGTCGGATAAAGGGCCGAAAATTTCGTCCACCCTCAAAAGCGCATTTATCAGATCCTACTTTGTCAGCCGAACAGAAAGCCTTCATAGGCTTTTTGTCCTTTCTCGGCAATCTCCGGACAGCGATTACGTTGTCCGGGCAACCACCGGGATTTAGGTTTCGCTGTTTTGAGGGCCGGTCCGGCTCTCGTTTTTCAGGCGATCCATAAAATCCCATAATGGGTTCCTAAATATTTTTTCTGAGATAATATAAATCTATTTAAAACATTCCGTGAGGAATGTAAAAGTGGTTCACCATAACTGGTCTGAAGGCGGATCTATATATTATGCGATTGCGTTTGTAGATTGGCAAAAAACAATATGATATTCGTTTAACTGATGAAGATGTCCCCGTCTTCGTTGATATAGATCTCCAGGTCCTCTTTTATGTATCTTCCTCTGAATTTTTCAGGATTCGATTCGCGCATCTTGTTTATCAGTGAAATCGTATCGTACTGGATCTTGATGCCGGGCTTTTCGGCTTCCGCAAATATCTTCTTTACGGCATCGAGCGAATCCATCCCTTTCTCTATTGTACAGAGATGGGTCGTATCGAGTGTGTAGAGAAAATCGAGAGTTTCGCGGGCTTTTTTAATATTCTCCATCGCAGCCTTTTCAATAGTGCAGATATTCGCCTTGGACGTGTGTATGATATCAGCTATCTGCTGCTGCGTCAGGCCCTGCTTCCTGTACCTCAACACTTCTTTTTGCCTGTCAGTCAGTAGAGTGTCTTTCATCACTATGGTTATATGTTTTGATTAATTTAAACACTTTTCGTTAACCGATCAAATATTGCTGATATTTGCAAATATTTCAAAATCTTTATTATCAGACCAGATGAATCTTAGAATGTTCTCAAATTTGAGAGGTATAGAATATGGTAGTAAAAGTAGGAATTGCAAAACTCGGTAACATCGCAAGCGGTGTAATGGCCGAACTTCTCCTTGATGAGCGTGCAGACCGCGAGGACATGGAAACATTCATGGCCACAAGCGGAACGAAGCTCCAGGAAAAAGATATTGACCGCGTCGTCGAGAACATGAAGGCATACGGCCCTGACTTCTGTGTCGTAGTCTCGCCGAACGGTGTTCTCCCCGGACCTAAAGGTGCACGTGAGGCACTTGCAGCGGCAGGCATTCCCTGTGTCGTAATTACCGACGACATCACAACCAAAAAGGACGAATTTGCAGCACTGAAGGAAACAAGCTTCGGTTACATCATCATGAAGGCCGACGCAATGATCGGTGCACGCCGTGAATTCCTCGACCCGATCGAGATGGCGGACTACAACGGAAACCTTGTAAAGGTTCTCGCAATAACCGGTGCATTCCGCAAACTCCAGATTGCACTCGATGAAGTCATCGACCAGGTAAAGGAAGGAAAGAAGGGCGCAGACCTTGCTCTCCCGAAGATAGTAATGAGCTCGGACAAGGCTGTCGAGGGCGAGTTCACAAACCCCTACGCATATGCAAAGGCACGCGCAGCATACGAGATGGCACAGTCTGTTGCAGGAATCAATGTAAAGGGCTGCTTCATGACAAAGGGACACGAGAACTACACCCCGATCGTTGCATCCGCACACGAAGTCATGCGCCAGGCAATGCTCCTCTGCGACGAGGCACGCGAACTCGAGAAGTCCTGCGACGGTGTAATCCGCAAGCCACACAAGGGCGACGGAACACGTGTCGAAAAGGTCAAATTAATCGACAAACCCTGGTAAATTAAAATACCATCTTTTTTTTTAGTTCACAAATTATTATCTTGTAACAGTGTTCACATCCGTTAACCTGATAATGAAATATTGAGAAAACTTAACCGATGAAAATATTATACATACCGGTATTTTTGGTATTAATATTGATCTGCATATCCTGCGGATGCACAGACTCAGATTCTGATTCTCCTCAGGTCAATGATACGCCGCAAGTGCCGGTGTTACATGTTGAGACTCGGAACTATACTTTATCCGGGCTCGAGGAATTTGTCATGAACGCATCCGAATATGCAAAAGAAGTAGGTATGGAAGAGGCTGCCGCAGAGTTCAATGATCCTTCCGGCAAATTTGTTGACGGGACCATGTATATATATGCACTTTATTATAACGGAACTTATATCGCCCAGCCTTTCAACCAGAGCCTTGTCGGAACGAACGGATTGTCCGCGACAGACACCAATGGTATGAGGTTTGTCGAGGCGTGCCGTGATGTGGCAGAATCGGGAGGAGGAGAGGTTCTTTATACCTATCCGAACCCGTCGGATAATATGACATACGAGGAAAAGCTCGGGTATGTGTATCCAGTCGATGATGAATGGTGGATAGGCTCAGGAATATATCTTGACGATCTTGTGGATAAAACCAATAGCACACCCCTTTATCTTGGATACGTGAAGGATTTTATGACCGGTGCGGCCTTATTTGCCGAGAACGTATCCATGGATGAAGCAATCTCGGTGTTCAACAACCAAAGCGGAGATTATTTTGATCTTGACAACGGGATGTATGTCCTTGCGCTGGATTATGATGGAAATATCCTTGCCCATCCTGCATACCCGGAGATCATAGGTGAGAATATCTATGATCGTGAGATGAAATTCGGTGTCAAAAGTATCCAAAGAGCAGCAGAAATCGCTCGTAATGGCGGAGGATTCATAATTTACAGTTATGATGGAACCGACGGCACAATTAAGCAGAACCTGAATTATGTCATGCCTGTCGAAAAGGACGACTACTGGATAATCAGTTCGGGTATTTCCAGGGATCTGCTCCAGTATTGATTATCCCAACCCTTTTTTTACATAGAGTTCATTCTTATCATTATGCGGCGCGATGAAGCCTTGGCCCTTTTGAAGTCTCGCGTGAGCGGTAAAGGTCTGATAAATCACTGTATTGCAACTGCGGCAGTAATGAAGGCTGTTGCTGCAAGACTTGGAGAAGATCAGGATAAATGGGAGATTATCGGGATTCTTCATGACATAGATTTCGAATACACAGGCGGTGACATGACTCTTCACGGTGCAGAAGGCTACAGGATACTCGCCGAAACCGGGGTTCCGGAAGAGATTGCAGGGCCTGTGAAGAGACACAATTATGAGATGTACGGGGATTCGAAAACTCCTGTGGATACTGCACTCACTGCAGCCGACAATATATCGGGGCTGATAATCGCCTGTGCCATGGTCAAAGGCGGAGATTTATCTGCTGTTTCAGTGAAAACCGTTATGAAAAAGATGAAGGATTGTTCGTTTGCGGCGGGATGCAGCAGGGAGAGAGTAAGGATGATCGAAGATTGCATTGAGCTTCCTGAATTTTATGAGATCTCTATTGAGGGATTAAAGACCGTTAAAGATGAGATTGGTCTTGTATAAT
Source organism: Methanolacinia paynteri (assembly GCF_000784355.1). NCBI lineage: Archaea > Methanobacteriati > Methanobacteriota > Methanomicrobia > Methanomicrobiales > Methanomicrobiaceae > Methanolacinia > Methanolacinia paynteri. The sequence goes on from NZ_KN360930.1 coordinate 86,160, forward strand.
CCGCGAATTTTGTTATATCTGAAAACTTTCACTCCCTGTAGCCGGAAAGAAGAGAAAGGGTTTGGATTTTATTTGGCTCTTCGCTGTTTCATATAGGTAAGTAATTGTTCGAAAATACTTCGCATTTCCTCATCCTCATATACGTTCGGATATTACATACATGGCACTTCCGTATTGCTTACAGATCTTACTCAGGCAACCCCGGCACCGGCGGTCAAAGACCGCCGGACGGCCCCTGCCCAGGGACCTTGCCTTTAAGATAGCTTTTCCATGGCACGCCCAGGGGACCGGCGAGGGTCCCCTGAGCTGTTGAATTTAGCCTTCTTTGGCATATTCCGTTCCGTACACGCCATGAGTTTTTCACATCCTGCTGCTCAGGGGATACTCGTCTATCCCCTGAGTGGCCTATCATGATAAGAGGCCCCGAGGTCGGGGCCGATCCGCGGGCCTGCTTTGCGGCTCGCGGCGAGGGGTTGCCAAAAGTAGTGAAACCTGTATTTTGTACCCACGCAGATTAGCGAAGAGCCTTTTATTTTATCTTTCCGTGCTGTTCCCTGCTTCTGCCGCCCTTTTTTTATCGGGTACCAGCAGTGCGAACAACAGTGCCGCTGCCATGAGTACAATCGAGAATATATAGATATAAGGCATCGCGGACGAGAAGACATATGCCGAGACGTCGTTTATGGAGATTCCTCCGCTGTTAACTGTTGTACTCGCCATTCCCGACTGGAGTATCAGCGTATAAATTGCTGTTCCAAGGCTCATCCCTATGTAAAAAACGAGGTTGCTTATGGCTGAGCCCGTGATCTCAAGTCCTTTCGGGCTGTGTTCGATAATTCTGCTTGCACCGGAACTTGCAACCGCTCCTATCGCCATTCCGAAGAGGATTAGGGCGATGACCATGTAAATTATCATGCCCGGGCTAGTCAGGGATATTAAGAAGATTACAAATGCTATGGTTCCGATCAGGGCAGATATCGAACAGACCATTCTGTTGCCCTCGTAGTCGGAGAGGAATCCTCCGGCAGGCCCTGCGATGATCATTATCATAGGCGGGATGAGCATGTAGAGTCCTGATATGTCGGGAGTGAATTCGAGAACCTTCTCCAGGTAGAAAGGAAGAATAAGTTCTATTCCACCTAGTACTATCTCGAATACGAGCAGGAAGGCTGTAGAGAGCAGAAAGGCCCAGGACAGGAATATGGACATATCCAGTATAGGGTCTTTGGATCTCTTCTCCTGGATAATGAATATTACAAGGGCCAGTATGGAGACTGCTGCCGTTATTATGGTCTCCGGTGAACTCCACCCGTATTCGCTTCCTTTCGTGAGCAGAAACAGAAACGATACCATGAAGAGCGACATGAATACGAGCCCGCTGTAATCGAAGCCATTTGATCTTTCTGCCGGGCTATATGGTTTCAGGCAGAAGTACGTCAGGGCCATCCCGATGATGCCGATAGGTATGTTGATGTAAAATATCCAGTGCCAGGAGATGAAATGGGTTATGTATCCTCCGATTGCCGGTCCTGCTGCAAGGCCGAATCCCCCGGCGCCCATAATAATTCCAAGTGCACGCCCTCTTGTCTCCGGGGTAAATCCTATTGCGACCTGTGCAGGAACGGCTGCGGCCATCATCGCTCCGCCCGTGGCCTGCAGGAACCGGAAGAATATGAGCAGTTCTATTCTTCCTGATATTGCGCAAAAATATGAGCTTACGGTAAACAGGAGTAGTCCTGCAAAAAGGATCTTTCTGGTCCCCGTTTTCTCAATAACTTTTGCGAATGGAAGGAGCAGGCAGCTTATCGTCAAAAAATAGACCATCGGGATCCATGACGCGGTCCCCAGGTTGATATTGAAGTCGGATGCGATTGTAGGGAGAGAGATATTGAGGGCGGTTCCGTCAATAAGTTCTATTGCAGTTGCAAGGGAGAGGAGAAAGAGCACTGGCCAGTGGCCATACTGTCCATCCTTTTCTCCCTGTTCCGCATTCATAAATTTCTCTGCCTGTGCTATATTGTTTGAAATGATTCTTTATCAGTCTGGCGGGTCTATCCTGCATCTGTATGCCGAAGTTCTGCCGGATTAATACTTCTGGAATCTACTGTCTATCCTTTTTAGATCTTCGGGAACGGTCATGACGACAGGTTCAAAGTGCAGTCTCTCCATGAATGCCGAATCGGAGATCGACTCCGGGTTTGGGTTTATCCTTGCAATGATCGATACGAACGCCCTGAAATACCTTTCATGCTCGTCTTTTCCGAACCTGATCGCCATATTGAGGGCATGATTGCCGGCATTTTTATAGATCTCCATTACTCTCCTGATCCCTCCGGCGATCTCAGGAATGAACTCTTCAAAATCGTTGAACGAGCAAAAAGGAAGATATCCCCTGATCTCCTTTTCTCCTGTCGGTACCGGGTTTGCACACCACGTTATCTCGTCGCCAAACAGATACCTCTCGGATTCTTTTTCCGATTCGGCTACTGAAAGCCAGTAATTCGATCCTGTTCTATCAAAATATTCCTTTGACCTGTTTATGTAAAGAGATGTCAGGTATGTAGGAATCCCTTCCGAGAATCCCTGCAGATGGGGATGGATCATGCTTGCGCCTGCAGAGGAAAGATAATTCCAGTTTATCGTGGCAAATCCTTCTTTTTCCTTAAGGCCCAGAAACTGGCCTTTAAGTGAATCGAGGATCTGGTTTTCGGTAATCTCATGTGGGCAATGCTCCCTTGTGATTACCGTCACTATATGGTTCTCACCGAAGGGGTAGATGTTTGGAAAAGTAGTGCTTTCTCCAACATGTATTCTTTCGCCGGTTTCAAAACAGGGTGTGTCTTTTTCGATATTTTCAGGGCAGAACGGGCAGGACTCATTCATTTCTAATGCCTCAGGTATCCTGAGATCATTTAAACCCCTTTCTTCTCTTGACGGGCATATCCTGCACCTGATTCCCGTCAGTGTTTCTTCCCTGTACTCGATCTTTCGTCCGTTTATATCAAGAAGAGCCTTTGAAAACATGAGAACTCCGGAATCTGTACATTGTCCTGCCTGAACAGTACTAATTTAAAAAAGGTGCTGAAAACAAAAAAATTTTGGTATATTGTCCTGTTTTACTTAGACAATGTACTTTCCGAGAAGGCGGATGGAGTTTGTCATGTCGGGTCCGAGTGGTGAACCGAAGATGATCTGTGTAACTCCTGATGCGGTAAGGTTCTCGCACTTCTCTTTTACCATCTCAGGTGTTCCTGCGATTGTGAATGCATCGATCTCGCCGTCTCCGACAAGTCCTCCGACTGCACCAAAGTCGAAACGTGAAAGTGCATCTTTGATCTTCGCTACGTTTGAAAGGTCAAGGCCGTGGCGTTCGAGAAGTGCCGGTGGTGAACCTGCTGCAATGAATGCTGCAACGATCTTTGCTGCATTGCGTGCCTTCTTCTCGCTCTGGTCGATCGACATTGCGGTGTATGCACCGACATCGAACTTCTTGAACTTCTTGTCGTCAACCTTGTCGCATGCCGCTTTGATCAGCGGGATTGCGATGTCGAAGTCCTTGGAGTTTGATGCGTTGATGAGTGCTCCCTCTCCGATCTCACCTGCAAGTTCGAGCATCTTGGGACCCTGGGCACCAATGTATACGGGGATTCCCTTCTTGCCCGGAAGCTGGACACCGGTAAGCTTTGCACCGTCGTAGTCGAAGAATTCCATGTTTCCGCTCTTTTTGACTTCGTTACCTGAGCAGAGTGCCTTGATCTGCTGGACACCTTCCTTCAGGCGTGCAACGGGCTTTACGGGGTCGATTGCGAGCTTCGGGAGTGTCGATAGGTCGCCCGGTCCGATACCGAGAACTGCGCGCCCTTCGGAGATCTCGTTCAGTGTGCACATAAAGGATGCAATTGCTGCCGGAGTGTCCGTGAATGTGTTCATGATACCCGGTCCCATCTTGAGGCTGTCTGTTGCCTGTGCAATTGCTGCAAGGGTGGGGTAGCAGTGGCGGTTGTTATAGTGGTTTGTAATCCACGCAAAGTCAATATCTTTGTTCTCTGCGAGTTTACAGTACTTTACAACCTGCTTAACGCTGATGTTTCCTGGTACAAATTCTATTCCATAACTCAAGGTCTATTCACCTCAAATAGAGTATTAATTCCGGGAGATTTAAAAACATTGCCATTTTGTTGCATTATCTTTTGGATTTTGTAAAAAAATAAGAAAAATATGGATTCCGGCTGTTGTAATAACTGTATTTTCAGCCTGTTTTATCACGAGAATTTATTGATATGTACTTACATATTATTCTTATTACATATGTCGCTCGTACGGCAGATTGGGTTCACCGGAAAGTATATCATGAGTTTCCGAGTGTACATGTTTTATAAAGCGAATATGGGATAAAAGCGGAATAATCCCTGTCAGGGATTTCTGACTTCGGAAGCCTTTCACTGATATGAGGATCCTTACAATAGGCGTAGGAGGAGCGGGGTCGAGGATCGTCGACCAGCTATATTATCAGGACCAGCGCAGCAGTATAAGCTGTATATCTGCTGTAGTAGTGGATACTGACGGAAATTTCCTGTCGCAGCTCCGTTACCTTCCCGATGAGGCCAAGATATTCTTTCCTGCAATTGATCCCGAGGTCCATTTCGATGTACGCTCCACTGTCGATCTGAACGAAGTGATGACACAGATCAAAAGGATGGACAATATCGATATCGATGCGATAATGATATTCACCGGTCTGGGCGGGAATCTCAGTGATATCATCCCTGATCTGACCAAAGAGATCCGCAAGTCGTATTTCGAGCCTGTTTTTGTAGTCTGTACACTCCCTTATCTGAGGGAAGGCAGGCGACAGGCGGCAAAGGCGGCCGACGATCTTGAAAAGATCGAAGAATCTGTCGACGGGATATTTCTTTTCGACAACGAAACCTGGTACAGGAAGATAAAAGCCTCCTTTGAAGTCACGATCGATGAAGCGGGAAATCCGGTAAGTACCCCGTCACCCTACGGTAAATCGTTCCCCGAAAACCCGAGGGACATGTACAGGATGCTGAATGAGAAAATATCCCGCCAGATCGGACTTTTGCTGAGAGCGGGAGAGTTCAACGAAGACGGTTTCGATTCAGCCGAGGTGGTCCTTGATGCCGGCGAGATCCTGAATACGCTGAAAGGCAACGGAATTACTGCTGTCGGCTATGCGGTGGAGCCTCTTCCGACAAACTGGACCGATATATTTGATAAGTGGCTTCCTGAAAAACAGCTGAATAATTTCAGTGAGGAGTCACAGAAGAGGGCGACGAGAATTGTTGCTCTTGCAAAGAAAGCCGTCTATGAGGATATCTCAGTTCCATGCGACCTGACAAGCGCAGAAAAGGCCCTTATTCTTATTGCAGGTCCTTCTAGGGAACTGTCGATGAAGGGTTTTCAAACCGTCAGGAAATGGATAGATTCGAGTATCGCCGGCCTGGAAATGAGGGCGGGAGATTATCCTGTTACCAATACGAAGTTTGTCGGGATTATTATAATGCTCTCGGGAATCCATAACATCCCGCGGCTGGAAGAGATAAAAAGGCTCAGGGATGATTTTCTCCGTGAACAGGATGAGAAGAAAGCAATTGAGGAGGACCAGAGCCTGCTCGAGGAGGAGATGCTTCTTTTATCAGGAATGGGTCATTCTCAGATAGATTCCGGGTTTACACCTGCAGATGAACCGGCTGAGGCGGTCAGGCGAGTGCAGAGTTATGAGCCAGAGATAGCACAGCCTCTGCAGAATTACTATGCCCCGGATTACGATCAGTACAGCCGGAACGATGAGGCCCTTGAACAGGAAGCGCTGGAGTTTATAGGTGGTTATTCTTCAAAACCGCCGAGGGCAGAGGCGAAGAGAAACTTAAATGTTGCACCAATTATTGAGGTAGGAGATGACAGATATATGGATTCGGAATATACGGAGGATTCGGAAGGGTCTCTCGATCTGAAGGATTTCCTTGAGGATGAGCCTGAAGAAGAACCCCAAACCCATGAGTTGACAAATGACCCGCGATTTATAGAATATAAGAAACAGTATTCATTCTCCGCACTCCTGGAGGATGACAGCGAACCTGAGCCTTCAACAGATCCGTTTGACAGCGGCTGGATGGATGAGGAAAGGACACCGGTCATACGGCATCGGCACCCCGAACCGGAGGAGATTCCGCTTACATCGAGAGAGTATGTTATGGAGCAGGAATTTCAGGAGTATTCTGCTGAAAAACGCGAGAATGATTCCTTAATACCTGCCAAACCTGCCGTGAAGGACGACCAGATCTCGATATCGGGAAAGAAAGAGAAGAAGGTAGACAATAACGGAATCATCCTTCCCGGCAGGTCGGAACGCAATGTTTCCGATATGACGAGGATGACGTCTGTCAATATGGGAAACGCACCTAAAGATACAATCTTCGGGGCAGGCGCGAGGATAAAGGGCCCGATGATGCCAAAAGAGAAGAGCGATGTTGCGATGGTCGGTGAGAAGATCAGTATCGGGAGAAATTCATTCCATGCGACCGACAAGACTCTTTCGGCAGGCAACTTCTCTGCAGGCTCGAAGATGAGGCCGAAGGACAATGTATTCGGGGGAGGATCGGTCTCTGCCGGAAAGGCGATCCATCCGAATGACAGTACGTTTACCGGTTCGGGAGTTTCGGTTGGAAAGAATATGTCGGTCAACGACAGCACCTTCTCCGGTGGGAAAGTGAATATGAAACCGAATATCCTTCCCAAAGATAGTGACAGGATATCGGTGAAGGGCAAGGTGAAGAAGCCCAAAGAACTCCTTTCTGACAATATCGGTATGAGGCAGGGCGGCGGCAAAGGGCCGAAGGAACTTCTTTCCGATAATATTAAAATGAGAGGGGGGGCTTCGAAACCGAAAGATGATATATTTGCCAAGTCGGTGACAAGCAAAAAACCCGCCGGACCCTCAAAAGGAAATCCCGGAAAATCTTCATTTTCAGGAACGGGGGATCTCATATCTGCATCCGGTCAGAAGAAAAATGCCAAGAAAGGATCGGATTCGAAGGACGAAGATCTCTTCTGGGCATGAATAGAATTAAATTCTAAACCTTTTTTTTGATTTTTGTGAAAAAGGGATCTCTTTGTCTTCCCGGCCGAGGCAACCGAAGGGCTGTCGCCCTTTCGATACCGAGGGTGACCTTCGGTCACCGGTTCATTTCATGAAATTATTTTGAGAGATACCCTCTGGGTAGTGTCTAGGCCGGGTTATCATGATTAAGCAGGTTTCGCAGAAACCTGCGTCCGGGTTGCCCCGGAGGGGCTTATGCCCTTTTCAAAACTAGGGCTTTTTTTTATTGTTATAGAGGGAGGGGTAAGTTCCCCCTCCCTATGACCCTCCCCCTAATCGCGATAGGTCGCATTCGGGGATGGGCGGGCATCCCCTCATGCTCCATAAATTATGTACACCTGAATGAATGAGATCACATCTGATCTACTAAAATTATTCTTCCTTACCGAGGCAATCGAAGTGGTCCTCGACACTTTTCGAAACCCCGAGGGTGACCTTCGGTCACCTGTTAACCCAAAAGAAAAGATGAAACCCAAAAATGGACTTGGCGGGATTTGACCCCGCGGCCTCTACGTTGCGAACGTAGCGATCTCCCCCTGATCTGCGAGGAAAACAAAATTGAGGAGAAATGTTTAATGATTGTAGGCAAAGTGGTGCGATTGAGACAGACCGGTATCCGTGCTCAGAGCACACTCATCCATTCGTAACCACCCCGACCAGACTCTGTTACAGGTTCGGGGACCTAAGTCGAAATTGGTCTAACCTGTCTATAACCGCGTAACAATTCTCCCAGAAGCAAAAAAGATATGGGTCAGCTATCCTCCTTGGTTTTCATGCTCATCTATGAGCCGAAGGCTCAGCGCGCTCTGTTGAATTCCTCCCCGACGAAACAATGATGACTGCTTGACCTGCTTTCGTCAGGTCGTGGAGGATCGCCGTACTCTTGATCTCCTTGACTTGGAAACTGTATTTTCTCGTCTTCAATTCCTCTCGGAATCTCCCTTTGAGCACTGAAAAGGCTGTTTCGACTTTGTTTCGTTCCCAGCACTGCAACGGATTGAAGTCTGTGTACATCTTCTGTAAATGGGTCCTGGATCGGATCCCCCCTTGCCAAGTTCTGACTGGAATCACCGAATCTGCATCGAGGAGGACCTCAGCCCTGCGTGACTCTTCTTTACGGTTATTACGTTTATCAATCCGTCTCTTGTTTCTCTTATCGGTTTCCTTTTTGGTCATTTTATCGAATCTCCGTACGGAAACCACTCTTCATTACAATTTTCTGTCACGAACCATTCCGAAGCCAAGTTGAAGACGAAGACTGAAGAACGGTTCGTCAATGCTGTCAGAAGAACTGCTTAATGCAACACATCAGTCGAATGCTCGATATGATTAAATATTGCTATGCAGTATATTACACTATGTGCAATGAGAAATATGATGAAAAATGCGGCACATCTGAAGAGAAAGAGGATGGCGCCTTTGATCCGATTTTAGGAGAGATAGTCGCTGATGATGTTTTCTCCTTTACGTTGCTTTCATGTCATTGTTCGAAGTGTGGCGACTAATGAGCTACACTGATGAATTTAGCTGAGATAAGCACGCTGTTGCTTCACGGTGAGTCTGGGCATAGGAACAGTTTTACTGATGGTTATTTTTTTGATTCTGGAATATTGTATGGAAACTTGGATGCTGAAATTAGCAGAATAATTTGTGGAATAGATGTTGGAGCTGAAGAGATTATAACCACAGATAGATTCAAGACAAACGCATGTTCTGACTTATTACTTTCACACCATCCAGAGGGTAGATTTGCACGAGGCATTCTAAACGTGATTGATTGTCAACGGACTTTGCTGTTGTCTATGGGCCTGCAACAAAAAAAAATAGACGCGGTAATTGACAAATTAAAAACGGAACTGATAGCGCATTACAATAGTTGTAATCTTTTGAGAATAGAGTCTTTTTGTGAAATGCTAGAAACGCAAATGATGTGTCTGCATACTCCTGCTGATACTCTTGCAAAGGAATACCTTGATTCGTTGTTCGAAAATCATGATTTGACACTTGGAAGCATCATCAGCAGGATAAACTTGATTCCTGAGTGTAAAATCTCAGAAAAGTTCTGTGGTACAAAATCAGAAATATTATTCGGAAGTGGAGATGACAAGGCTGGAAAAATATTTTTCATGGTCACTGGCGGAACATCACTACCAAACGAACTATATGAAAATCTATCGGATTCTGGGGTAGAGACTATTGCGGCCCAATATTTCTCAAATAGTGATATAGAAACCGCAAAGAAATGTGGTATTAATGTTATATCTCTGGATCATATTGCAATTGACTCCCTGGGTATGAATCTAGCCTTGGATGCCGTTAGAAGAAAGGGAATCCCAATAATTCCAATTTCTGGTTTTATTTCAGTAGATAGAACCTAAACCACATCAAGTATCTTACAAGATAATGTGTCTGGCTCTGAGATAGCTCCAGTTTTTAGATAGGCACGACTCCTACACCCTCCTCCACAGATTTTTATAAATTTGCAACTTTTTTCTTTACATAAGATATTTTGTCGTATATCGTTCAACTCATCGCTGTCCCATATGTCAGATATACTTTCATTGCATATATTTCCCAACGAAAACAAATTCGACTGGGCTGAAGATAAGGTCGGACACAGACATATCTCTCCATCCGACTTAATAAAAATCATACTGGTCGCCACGCCACATAGTGGATACTTAGAATTATTGGGTTTTAAACCATATCTGATGATGTTATCTTTATATATCTTTGCAATTTTTTCATCTGAAATATGAAAAACATTTTTCATTGCCCTCCCCTGATTGAGTACAGGTGCGACCCTTACGCCTACGTCCAGCTCCTTCCCGATTTTGTAAATATCTTCAATCTTTTCGACATTTTGGGGAGTTAGTGTGGTATTTATCACGACGGGGATCCTACTTTGACGCAACAATTTTATTCCATTCATGGTTTTGTCAAATGACCCCTCTACTCCCCTAAAACAATCATGACTGTGTGGTTCAGAATCATCTAGACTGACATATACTCTTTCCACATTGCCGAGTTTTTTTATTCGCTCGACAATTGGCTTTGTAATCAGAGTTCCATTTGTAAAGATAGAAGTTAAAAACAACTTATCTCTTAAAATCGCCATTATCTCCAAAAAATTTGGATGTAACATCGGTTCTCCACCAGTCACATCTAATCTATATGATCCCATAGCAAGTGCTTCGGCCACAATATCTTTTATTCCATCCAAAGAGATGTGACGGACTTTTGCCGATCCATTATAGCAATGCTTACACAAGAGATTGCACGAACTTGTTATCTCAACGAAAACACGCCTCAAATATAAACCACTCTTTTGATTTCGGACAGAGATTTTTCCGGTTTGGGATACATCATGTGTAAAAAAATTAGATTCAATTAGTTGTCGCTCTGCCTGTTTAATTTTCGACAGTTCAAACACCTTGCTCTCATAATCCAGCTTGATTCCCTTAGAACATGATTGCGATTGGATGAAAGTGTACATGTCTTGGTTGATATGTCTTCTCAGTGACATACTAAATGAATATATGAATGGATTTTTCCCACCAACAACCAAAACGTCCCCATTCGGGTACAGATTATCCTCCGAATCATTTAGCGAGTTCACCGATTGCATCGGAAACAACCTCCATATAGTCAAAATACTCCTTGTGGCGGATATTCCTTCTCATTATACTGTGCAACTTCTCTACTAATTCATCAACATTAACAGATAGTTTCGGATACGTACTAATTGACGAGATTTTAGTTCTGCTTGAGTCATCTCTGTATGGTACCAAATCCCCATTACACATAATCCATGGCATTATCTTAGGGAAAATCTGACTTTCTGATATGGAATATTTTTTATTGTTTACAAAATCGGGCACTGACATAATCCTATAATTAGATTCTTTAGAGAGACGCCTCACTATATCAATTTGACTCAAAACTTCTTCGTCACTCAACCATAAATTTCTACACGTTTTGCCCATTCCAACTTTGGAAATGTGAGAGAATTTGACTGATTGTGGGGAAAGATCCAAAAAGTTTTGTATGATTTCATCTTCGAATTGAAAACTTTGTGGAACGATGGTGCATTGAACATTTACGTTACAGTTGGCAGAGATCAACTTTTTAAGGGAAATCTGTGTTTTTTTGAACATATCTTTGCCTCTCAAAGCATTGTGTATCTTTTCAGATCCATCATGTGTTATAAACACTTTGTCCACCTTTTCCGAGACGAACGATATATGCTTGTCTGTTAGTAGAGTTCCGTTTGTGAATATGTCAACAAGCAAGCCTAGGTCGTGTGCATTTTCGATAATCTTGAGTACATCTCCCCTCATGAAGATTTCCCCTCCAGTAAGCATTAATCGCCTACCATCTTTTGAAAAATTACTGAAAAATTTGTTCAACTTTTTGAATGGTACATCTATACCCTCTTTCATAGGACAGCATGCGTAACAAAACGCACACCGTAGATTGCATTTCGATGTTATTTCTACATTGACATTTTCGATCGAAATGGTCAGGATCTATCCCTCCGCATGATTAATAAAATAATCAATCCATGGAAATATGGGATATGGATATGGAATCAGATCCTCCAAAAATATATTTTCACAAGTTTTTAAAAAATAATTGTGGCTTTCACTTCCAATATAGCGCACGATTTCATTCAAAATACCATCATCCGAAAATGACCCCATTTTGTATTTTCCGTCGATTTTTGAACAGAATGGAAAAATATCACCAGAATCAGAAAAAACCATACATCTGGGCACATTGCTTTTCTTTGAGTGACATGTGCAAGGGTCTGTTACATAGGCATTACATGGATGTTTTCTGATAAAATCAGACGGTAGAATCCCATAATCGACGCCTATTTTTGTATGATTGCTTTTGACAGATATTAAATCACCATACAATTCAGTCAACTGAGACAAAGACATGCCAGTTTTACAATTTATTGAAATGTTTGGTGATATTATAATTTGAGAATTAGTTACATTGTCACCAATAAATTTCAGCAAAATGTCTTTCTCTTCATAGTCAACAGACACTTTAAGTGCGGAAACGTGGGAATTAATTTTTTCAAGATCTCCAAGCGCTGATGCGTTTATTCTTAACAAAGATACCACATTTTTTGGGATTTTAGCTATTTTTTCAATCAAATTGTAGTCGTCCACCGAGCAAACAAAAACAGTACTTGGCATCGAATCGGCAACTTTGAAAAAAATCTTGATGTTGTCAATATCTGACGATGCGAAATGTAGGGATTTAACACCCATCTGACTAATGCCATCTCTAATAAATTTCGTATTGAAAACATCAACCATGTTATCTGGTACGATGATTCGTGCATTTTCTTGTTCTGTGAAAATAGACCTATTAATCATAGACGCCAGCCCATCTTTTATAGTGTTCTTCTACCATTTCAGATAAACATATGGCTCCACCACTATCAAGGTATGCATCAAATACATCTAGCAAGAATATTTTAAACGATTCCGTGTAAGACCTTCTGTTGGAAGCATCTTTCATCTCCAAAATCTTAGCACAGAAAAGTTTCCATAATTCCTGCCTAACTTTTTTGAATTCGAGAAGAATCCTGTTTACATCTTCGCAAACATACTCCACTTTCTCTTCACTGAGGCTGGCTTTTGAATGTTTATATATTTTTGTTCCCCTATGGGCGTGCATTTCATAAAAAATAGTACCGGCTCCAGAATGATTTCCTAGTCCCGCAATCCCGAGAAAATCATACAACCTGAGGTTTCGAATGTTCTGTATTCCCTCTTTCAAGTCAGAAATTGTTGACTCAGGATCTGCGATCAACCACCCGATTTTTACAGAGATTCCATGTTTTTCAAGAAGTTTTAAAGATTTCTCAACATCATTGAAAGTTATGCCTTTTTTTGTTCTACGAAGAGCTGAATTCGATGGTGAGTCCACTCCTACAAACACTGTTTTGATGCCAATTTTCTTTAACAAGATAACAGTCTCTTCGCATGTCAACGAATCTGCCCTCGTTTCACCATATAGCTCCAAATCTACCCCCTGTGCATCGAATTGGGCATATATATTTTTGAGTCTGTCGATTCTGCCTTTTGGCGGTCCAATAAAATCTGAATCCAGAAGCTGGACTCTTTTCACACCGATCAACATAAGTGATTTCATAACGGATGCGAAAACCGCTGGATCTATTGGATTCCAGGCGATTTTGCATTTTTTTGATGCAGCGCCAATCATACAAAATGAACATTCCATATACCAACAACCTCTGCTGGAGTGCAAAAATGCTAGGTCATTATCTACTTTGGATATCATCTTTTTCGGATCCACCAAACTGATTATTTCATCGAGTGCGATTGGATTATGGACGTCCAGATGTCTTTCGCGGTTCGTATCATTTACTGGCTTGTACTTCAAATCAGATAGGATATCTAATATCATTTTTTCAGAATTTAATGGAATGATATAGTTTAATTCTTCGAACTCTTTCAGACCTTCAATCCCTGCCAGTAGCCCTCCGATGCCGATTTTCACCATGTCACTAATATCTACTTCATCAAAGAACAAATTCATGTCTTCAAGTCTATGAATTGGATTTATGATGACAATGGCTGGATTAAATTTTTCAAATTCGGAATTCAAAAGATCTTTATCTACAGACTCATTGGAAAGATAATCAAAAACTCTAACATCATATCCTTTGAATCTGATATATTCAGATAGATATATCAAATCAGAAAGATGGATAGAGTCCTTCACATTTTTGTTACGATAAATAGATTGACTATATGGCAAAACACATGCAACACGTGTCATGCCTCCACCTCAAAATTTTTTAGATCTGATTCTCCACTGACTTCTAACATTATGCCATGCGCTCTACAAATCTTCAACATTTTGCCGAGTATTCCTAATCGGTATTCTCTCGAGGCATGAAACATTCTTCCATTCTTATATACATACAATTCCTTATATTTTTCATACAACCCAGGTGAAAAAGAATCGAGATATTCTTTTTCTTTCTCTAGTGCCCCCTCTACGATATCTGCTACACTCGTAACAATAAACTCCGCACCACATCCTTTAACATTTTTAATGAGCTCTTCTATTTTTTCAGGATTATCATTTATCAGCGGGAAAATAGGATCTATCCTGACAACAATTCTGAAACCCATGGACGAGAGTCTTCTTACTTGTTCTAACATCTCATACACTGGCGCGCCTCCTCCTCGGACTATATATTTTCTTATATTCTCATCGATGGAGACTATCGTTAATTCGATTATTGGATCTACATTTTTTTTTAGTAATAGTATGGCCGATTTTGGCAATATCGCCTTCGTTGAAATTGTCACTGGACAATTGTGCTTGTTACATACATTTATTATTCTTTGAGTTATTTTCAAACAGTCGTTAATGGGTTGAAATGGATCTGCCACGGGGGAGAGATGAACCCTGACTTTTTTATTGAACTTCAACAGGGATTCATCCAAAATTTCCACAATATTTTCTACAACTGTCAATTCATTTGATTCATTGAATAACAGGAACGCCTTTTTTTCCAAAAAATTATCATTGGCAGGACAAAAAAGACAGCGATGTGTACAACCCTGGTAAGGACTTAATAAAACTCTATCGGACATTGGATCTATTGAGGAATGGTCGGTAATTTTTATCCTATTTACCTTCATGGTACAACATCTTTTTCCAATACTCTTCATATGGCAAGTTATCTGGGAAGACTTTTAATATTAATTTTATTGCTTCGACGATTCTTCTTTTCTGATAGATACAGTATGTTTCGGTTCTGCCCCCACAACTTTTTATATGCAAAAATTTATATTCACAGGGTTTGTCACAGATCCATCTCGCCCAACAACCATCACAACTATCGATGTTTGGATCGGTTTTTTCCTCCCAAGGATTGAGAACTTGATGGGAGGAATCGCCGTTGAAAAAATGACATGTATAACAATCGCCTTTAACATCAAATGACATGTAACTTTTACCAGCCGGGCAGTTGAATGGAACTCCGTCAAAAAAATTATCACCCGCCAGAATCTTTGTCACTGGCTCTGTGATGAGATTTATGTTCATTTTCTTTCCAAGATTATCGGAAATGAACTGCGAAACATCGGAGATTTCAGTTTCAATCCTGGCATATAGATCATCAATACATATACCATCTTTGATGGCAACGTCGAAAACAATATTTTTTAAGCCTAGTGCCTTGAAATATTCAAGTCTGCCCTTTAAATCAATTGGTAATCCGTATATTGTAGATCGTACAAGAATTCTATGCAGACCTATTTTTTTCAGGCGCTCAATACCACGGACAATTTCCTTTGAAGTTGGCCCTCCATCTTTGAAAACTCTGGCAGAATCATTTATGCATGGTTGGCCGTCTAAGCTTACCATGAAACGTATGTTTCCATATTGACGAACAAACTCTACGAAATCGTCTGTTATAAGTGTTCCATTTGTGAATATATCCACACATATTTTTGAAAAATTATCAGCGGATTTCTGTCGAAGATAAGATATTGCATACTTTAGTAGATCTATATTCAACATGGGTTCCCCTCCAAAAAACACAACATTGGATTTTTGATCATCCTTAAGTTGCCCTACGAAGGTATCTATGATATCACAGAGTACGTGGGCACTCATCTCTCGGCTCGTCTTTTTATTATGGGTGTCGCCATCGTCGGCAAAACAATATTTGCACCTTAAGTTGCAAGAGTTCTGTATGTTGATATTAATTCTAGTTACATTGTCAGAAGTTTTCAATTCTGATTTAGAAAAAAATCCGAATTTAATGAGAGACTCTATCTCTTTTTCGATATCTTCGTACATAATGTGTTTTGTTAAACACTCATACGCATAATCTGATATTTTGCATATATTTCCGTTCTCTTTAACTATAAAAATCTGATTTTCATCGACAGATAGAACTTCCCATAGTGTTTGATCACCATTCATAACATCATTTGGAGTCAGAGAATCAGAGTAACGTCTTCTGGGATAATTTATTGGGTTAAAATGAACCATGTGATGTCACTCGAAATTGGAAATTGTACTATTTAATCCTGTGGTTATAGAAAGTGTGTTGTCTTATCAAGGAATCTCGTGAATGGCGAGACTTGTGAAAACGTCCGGTAATTTAAGGAACCAAACAGAACTCACGTCAGCGAAACGAACTTTTTCGCGTGTATTTCGTCTATATTTTACTCTCTCTGTCCTTTTGGTGATGTAACGAAGAGTTCGTCCCAAAAAGATAAAAGATCTTTGAACCTTCGATACACCCTGATCAGAGCATTTACGCCAGAGATTTCTCCTTTCCAAGCCAGATCATGGGCAAGAATGGAAAAAATGGCGAAACGGCTTTCCATTGGATATCGTCATGTGGGGAGGGAGTGGGAAGGGGGTGCGCCCCCCCCGGTCACAGGAGATAATAAACGTGGAAAAAGAGAGAAAACCGAAAACAATCGTTATGCATAGGATCCGGAAGCCGCTCGAAATTTCTATCGACCTTGAAAACTACGAGGATTTGAAAGAAAACTCCCTAAACACGTCCAAATTAGTCGATATGTTGATAATTTGGTTTAGAGAGTTAACGCCGCACAATTCGGTCTTAATTTTGCAAAAAACCAAAAATGGACTTGGCGGGATTTGAACCCGCGGCCTCTACGTTGCGAACGTAGCGATCTCCCCCTGATCTACAAGCCCGAATTAATGTATTAAAAATTGTTTAATCAGAGAATAATTTCTATATCTAATTTCTCTGCCAGCTCTTTATACCTGTTCCTAATCGTAACCTCGGTTACGCCTGCAACCTCGGCAACTTCACGCTGTGTACGGCGTTCGCCACCGAGGATCGAGGATATGTAAATTGCGGCCGCTGCGACCCCTGTTGGTCCTCTGCCGCTTGTAAGCTCCCTTTCTCCCGCTTGGCGGAGGATCTCGACCGCCCTTGACTGAACCTCTCCTTTGAGGTTAAGTCCGGAGCAGAAGCGCGGAACGTAATCGATCGGGGACGTGGGCAGGAGTTTCAATCCGAGCTCTCTTGAGATGAACCTGTATGTCCTTCCGATCTCTTTCCTCGATACACGGGATACCTCGGCAATCTCGTCGAGTGTTCTCGGGACGCTGCACTGGCGGCAGGCTGCGTAGAGTGCGGCTGCAGCTACTCCTTCGATACTTCTTCCGCGGATGAGGTTCTTGTCTACCGCATCACGGTATACGACCGCAGCAGTCTCACGGACATTTCTCGGAAGACCGAGAGCCGATGCCATACGGTCGAGTTCGGAGAGTGCAAATGCAAGGTTTCTCTCGGTAGCGTTCGAGACACGAATCCTTCTCTGCCACTTGCGGAGCCTGTAGAGCTGTGCACGGTTCTTCGAAGAGATCGCTCTTCCGTATGAGTCACGGTTTCTCCAGTCGATCATAGTCGAGAGACCCTTGTCGTGGATCGTGAAGGTCATCGGTGCACCGACACGGGAACGCTTCATGCGCTGGTCGTGGTCGAATGCACGCCACTCTGGACCCCTGTCTATGAACTCCTCTTCAAGTACGAGACCGCAGTTCTGGCAGGTAAGTTCCGCACGCTCGTAGTCGTGGATGAGCTGCCTGCTTCCACACTCGGGACAGACCGTCTTTGAGGATTCCTCCTTTTTCTTCTGCTCTTTCTCTACCTGCGATGTACGCTTTTTAAGAGCCTCTCTCTGGCTCTGAAGTTGTTTAAGTTTCTCTATTTCCTGCATAGTTTCACCAGTGAATTATTTCGTGTAAAGTTTCTCTCCGGTTGTTCGGTTATCCGACCTTTCGCACCATATTACAGCATACGGTGATTTGATATTTCCAAAAATTTCAACCAGTTTTCCAGCTTTTCTGTTCCGCCTGTCTATGATGTTTGCATGCAGGGGGGGCAGTTGCGCCGCATCGCATTTTGCAACGATCATATGCTCATTTATTATAAACTGGACAATTCCGGCTAATTTCAATAGGCTCATTCCTGAAAAACTGGTCGATTTTTTTCGTAACCTATATATGTTAGATTAAATTTTATATAAATTTTCCGGCAACTTTTAAATAATTGTTATCTTTTCAAGAGATCTCTGATTTCATGATCTGATAAAATCTTATCTGCAGTGTCCCTGTTCATTCCTGCGCCAAGCGCTACGGCTTTGCGCGCTTCTTCAGTCATAAGATCTCCCGGATCGTGAGTGTCCGAATCTACTACCATTCTGCATCCTGTTCTTTCGGCGATCCTGCAGACATGACCGTTCGTCCTGTTGTGCCCTCCCCTGGAAGTGATCTCCAGAAAGACCCCGCTGACCTTTGCGAGTTCTGCATCCTGCTCAGATATCAGGCCGGGGTGGGCAAGAATATCGACATATTCACAGCTGCATGCAGCTGAATTCGTACCTTTCATCACAGGTTCGACTACTGTCTCGCCGTGGACTATCACTATCTCCGCACCTTCTTCCTTTGCAAGTTTTGCAAGTTCAGGGATCTCTCTGGGGGGGACGTGGGTAATCTCCACACCCGTGACCAGCCTTATTCCGTACTCGTCAGCTGACCTCCTGACGGATTCCGTCATTTTTATGATCTGGGAAATGTTCGACCTGTCGGCATGATCGGTAATCCCTATGATATCATATCCCAAAACAGAAGCCCTCCGGATAAGTTCGGTCGGAAGGAGCTCCCCGTCTGAATGAATGGTATGCGTGTGAAGATCGTACATGTCCGCTCAGTTACCTTCCGACAATTTCTCTGCTATTTTTTTTATCAGTATTTCTTTTGAACCTTTCCAAGATACAATGATCCGTCCGCCTTTTTCTGTCCAGTGGGCCGGATGTTTGCTCTCCTCGGTTCTTGCCGAAAGACCCGCCTTTTTTGCTGCTTTATAGATGTTCTGGGTATCCGGTTTGGTGATTCCGGCGGATACCGGCACCCTCCTCCCTTCGCTTCTCTTCAGTTCCTTATTGAAATAGCAGGGATAAAGGATTCGTTCATCTTCCATGATTACTGTTTGATCAGTGAACCTAATAACAGGTATGATCATACCTCTATCCATGCATCACGTTGACGTGAGTATTGAAAAGGATATTTTTGAGGCAAACAACAGACTCGCACATAAAAACCACCATCTTTTAAAGGATCACGGAATTCGCGGGTTTGACCTTTTGGGGGCGATCGGTTCGGGGAAAACCTCCCTTATAGAAAGAATTGTGCCCGAACTCGTAAAGCGTGGGCTTAAAACAGGTGCGATTGCAGGAGACGTCTGGGGTGACGACGACTTCCAGCGGATTGTGGCGACCGGTGCAAAGGCTGTTAATGCTAATACGGGTAAGGAGTGCCATCTTGATGCCCATATCGTAGAGCATGCACTCGAGCATCTCCCCCTCGATGAGATTGACATCCTTTTTATTGAAAATGTCGGAAACATGGTGTGCCCAACCGATTTCGCCCTCGGTGCAGAGAAACGTATAGTGGTTGTGAGCACGACAGAGGGCGACGATGTCGTCAACAAACATCCCATGATGTTTCGCGGGTGCGATATCGCTGTAATCAACAAGGTGGATCTGGCGGAATACGTCGGATGCAATGTCGAGAGAATGGTTGATGACATCGCGAAATATAATCCTGTAATGCCTGTATTTAAGACAAATCTTAAGACAGGGGACGGGATTTCGGAACTCACCGAAGAGATCCTGAAATGATCTCCATCCGGTGTTTTGCGGTGGAGTTAAATAACTAAAAATTGAATATATATAGCACTTCAGTTGACTGCGGGAAAAGCGTTATCAGCTTTTTCCTGTTGACGAGATAGTAATAGATATAGGTGTATCAATGCTTTGGCAAGGAAGATCCGTAAGGAAAGTAACGGGCGGTCGTGTCCGTCTCGTTCGTGGTAAGAGAAGAATTGAAGTAGGCAGGGCTCCGGCAGACACTCACATCGGCGAGGTTCGCTACAAGGTGATCAGGACCCATGGCGGAAACTACAAGATGAGGGCTCTTCGTGCACAGTTTGCAAGTGTTTCAAACCCGAAGACCGGCGAGACAAAGAAGGTTATGATTGAGACCGTGGTCGAAAACCCGGCAAACCCGAACTACGTCCGTCGTAACCTTTTGACGAAGGGCGCAATCATCAAGACAGAGCTTGGAAATGCAAGGATCCTGTCAAGGCCCGGCCAGGACGGCACAATCAATGCCGTTCTGACTGAATAATTTTTTTGTGTCGTTTTTCTTTTATCAATTTTAAATTCTGTACGTGCTCGAAACATACGTTTCATGAACGTTTCATCGTAAAATCACTTCGTGATTTATCCTCAAAACAGTACAGGAATCATTCGATTCCTGCACATTTTTATAGGAACCAAACAATTCTGTACTTATGCGTAGAGTATACTTCCGCTTTCCTCTCAGGTGTGATCTTGATTTTGTGGCAGAAGAGCCTTTTATGACTGTCATCAGCAGAATCGGATCTTTCGACGGAGAACACATAACGAAAAAAGTCGGGGACGAACTGGTAAAACTCGATCTGCAGGTTTTTGTTGCAAAGGATAAGACGGGTTTCGATAAGATTGAAAATATTCCCGGATTCTATGACACGACAACTGATACTGTGGATTTCAGGATTATGTTCAACGAGACGATCCTCACCGGTGAGAGGAGAATCCCACGCTCAACAACTTCATTTCTGGTAAAGGTTGAAGAGAAGGGGATGGCCTGCGACTGCTATATCGCAAAGGAAGGGGTTGCCGGCAATGTCGATGCACTCGACCTGAAGAACCTGATTCTCGGGAGGTAGACTTTGACTCTTCAAATGACGATTGCCGCACCGTTCAGGAACATGGGCCGTAACCGTCTGAAGAAGTCCGAAATCGTTTTTTATCTCGCTATCGATCGCCACTGGATGAATCGCGAGCAGGCGGAGAAGGTGATCTCTATGGCGGATGCAGAGGGCCTGATCAGGAAAGAGGGAGACTATTATTCGATACCTGAGGAGTTTTCAAAAATAGACATACCTCTCGGCTATAAACCGTCGTCCGAGATATTTGAAAAAAAGGACCCTGTCGAATCCCTTGCCGCCGCCATTGCGGAAAAGAACGGGATCGAGATAAATGCAGTAATCTCGGAGATGAATGTACTCATGGAGGATGAGTTCGACGGCAACCTCCTTCCCGAGGCTGCGATAGTCATACTTGCAAGAGAATACGGGGTCGGCTTTGAAGAATATCTTGATGAATTGAAGAAAAGTATTGGGAAAATAGATTAATCTTTTTTACTCCGCAGCTTCTGCGGGCTGTTCTTCGGGCTCGAAGTAGGACTTGAGATCCTTTGAACCGTATTCAACGACCTTTGCATTGATCTGGACGAAGTCTCCGGTGATCTCGGATGCCCTGATGGTCTTTCTCATGCGCTGACCGTCGTATGTGGGGTGGAACCCTGTACTCTCGGAGAGAAGGAGTCTTCTTTTGCCTGCACCGGGAAGATCCTTTCTTGCCGGAATTCCTGTTCTGTCTGTTGCGCCGGTGATCTCGATCGAGTAGCCCTCGAAACCGAGAAGGTCTCCCTTTATTACGTCGCCAACGCTCTTACCCATTAATGATCCTGCCATCCCGCCGGTAGCCTCGATATTGTAAGCCATGCCGTTTTTGGGGTCGGACAATACTACTTTGAAATCTGCCATTGTGAATCTCCAATATTTAGGTCTTTATAATTTTGAGCTGTAACCTTAAAAAAACTACTTACCCCAGAAGGGTTCGTCCTTTCTTTTCATGGAGGTGAATTCCTCCAAAACTTCTTTCATTCCGGGGTCCAGCCGTCCAAGCATCTCTTTTTCGATTACCTTTACGTGGTTTTCCGGAATGTCGACAAAGAGCTGGTCGCCGACATCGATCTGCCTTCCAACTGTTGGCCCTTCAATCGATATCGCCACCTCCTTACCTTCTCCTGCTTCGGCTATGTTGTCCTGCCCGGACTTTATCTGTTTGATCCTGCCGACCTTTCTTCCGTCGAGGTGAACAAGGTTGATTCCGCTCTGGAGTTTGCCGCCGAGTACGCGAACGCCGACAACTGCCGGGTTGCTCTGCCTGAATATGCAATCGGGGAGAAGGATGATCTTTGCAGGCATTATCAGCTTTTCAAATGTCTGTTTCTCGATCTCGCGACGGGTGTTCTCCTCCCACTCGAGATAGTCGTCGATGAGGTGGTATATAACTCCGCCCTGGAAGACCTTCACGTGCTTCATTGAGTTGTCGAGCAGCGTATCTATGGCGTCGGGAAGAAGCTGGGTGTTGAAGGCGAGGAGGATCGAGAGCAGGGGATTTCTGACCGTACCGACCTCTATGATGTCATGCCTGCTGACAGGTCCTACCTCCGCACGCATAATCGGGATGTTATGCTCTTCAAGCTCCTTGGAAAGGGCTTCGAGGGCACCGATGGTGTCTGCCTTGATGTAGATTCCTTCGTCGGAGAGTTTGACCTCTATATCCTCCATCTCGTGGATGATGCTGTCGACGATCTCGTCCCTGTCGCCTTTGATCACTTTTATGGGCGAGCCTGCGACTGCATCGTCGAGATTTGGTGCGGCGACCTTGATTCCCCTTGCTGCGGTTACGGATTTGACCCTCTCGAACTTGTCTTCCGTGAGGATCTCCTGCATCGGGCGGGGCTGGAGAAGGGACCTGACCTTGGTCTCGATTACGCCGTTTGTTCCGCCGACCGCGATCTCGTCGCCGACATTGAGCGTTCCGTCATAGAGGATGACGTCGAGTGTCGTTCCGAGGCCCTTCTCCTCCTTTACTTCGAGGACGGTTCCGATACCGGGGCCTTCGACCGATAAAGAGAGGCCTTCGGTCATGTAACGTTGTGCAAGCCCGATCATGACCATGAGGAGATCGGGGACGCCTTCGCCGGTGACTCCGCTTACGGGAACGATTGCTACATTCTTGGAAAAATCCTTTATCCTGTCGTATCTCTCGCTGTTGATGCCTTCTTCGGAGAGTTTCCCGACTATCTCGTAGGTCTTGTTCTCTATATCGGTCTGGACCCTTTCGTTCTGCGCCTTGTAGCACTTGAGGAAGGGGGCATTTTCGTTTACTCTCCACCCGTGAATCCTGTCGATCTTTGTTGCGGCTACGACGAACGGGGTCTTGAAGTTTTTGAGTATGTGCAGCGCTTCGATAGTCTGCGGCTGGAACCCTTCGTTTATGTCGACGACGAGGATTGCCATGTCGGCCAGCGCTCCGCCTCTTGCCCTGAGGGTGGTGAACGCGTGGTGGCCGGGAGTGTCGATAAAAAGGAGGCCGGGGATATCGAAGTGCATTTTGCCTTCCGTTCCGCTCATCTTTTCAATGGCTTCGAGGGGTATTATTGTCGCACCGATATGCTGTGTGATTGCACCCTCCTCCTTTGCCACGACCGACGATCCCCTGATCTTGTCGAGCAGGGAGGTCTTGCCGTGGTCTACGTGCCCAAGTACGCATGCGATTGGCGTTCTGAGCGAGGAAGATGCGGAACCTGTGTTGGATTTCTTCTGACTCTTTTTCTTTGCCATTGTTCTCTCTCCAAAAAAGCCGCGGGAAGGGATAATTCAGAATCTTATTACCAGACTGTCCTATACTATTAGATACAGATGATTATTATCCTATCTTATAAAGCCCTGCATTTAACCAAATCCAGGACTAAAAGATAATCTTAATCTATAATGTCCATCAAAATAAATAAGCCATTTGCCGGGGTAGGGTAGTGGTTATCCTCAGGGATTGTGGCTCCCTGGACTCGGGTTCAAATCTCGGCCCCGGCCTTTTTGATTATTTTATTTTGCAAGAAGAACTGCTTTTTTTGGATTTTTCATTAAAATTTGTAATTTTAATAGATCACATTATCAACTAGATCAGTTTAAAAAATAATTTATGAAAGTCAATTATAGACGTTTTGATGATAAAGGGCAGGATATTAGTGAAGTAGATCATCTTGACATCAAATATTCTGATTTAATTCATGCGTGTATTACCATTGGCGAACCATCATATGAAGCAGCTAGAAATAAATTCCTCGAAATACCCGAATTTGGATATCACAAAATTTTTGCGATTTTAACATCATTAGATTGCCAAAATGATGAAATAATTCAAAACCCGGCCTGTAATAATTTAGAACAAAGTGAAAAAGTCGTACTATCCTTTTGGACAGGTATGATCTTTGCAAAAATTGTGGCAGAAAGAATTCTTGACGTATCTTGGCCCACACATGTGCGAATGATGCAAAAAGAATGTCCTGAAGACATTGTATTCAATTCTTCCGATTCTAACTTATTACCAGATTTTATTGGAAAGGATAATAATACTGATAATTGGCATATTATTGAAGCCAAAGGTCTTCGAAATAATCCCTTAAAAGAAAAAAGAAAAAAATATAAAGAACAGACTGAGTCCATAGCAACAATAAAAGGTAAAAAGCCAA
This sequence comes from Methanolacinia paynteri, assembly GCF_000784355.1. Classification (NCBI taxonomy): domain Archaea; kingdom Methanobacteriati; phylum Methanobacteriota; class Methanomicrobia; order Methanomicrobiales; family Methanomicrobiaceae; genus Methanolacinia; species Methanolacinia paynteri. The sequence goes on from NZ_KN360930.1 coordinate 110,767, forward strand.
AAACACGAAACTACTGTATAACCCATCTTCAATCCGCTATTGAAATTGAACTGGTAGATCCTAAAAAAGATCCTGAAGTCATATTAAAGCTAGATTTTGAGCTTAAAAATTTACAGAATTATTACTATAAAAATATAATAACCTTCCTTAAAAAAAATGAAAAAAATAATAGCTCCGATCAAAAATACCCGTTCATATACAAGAAGATTCCATGTCTTTGTTATATTAAAAAAGAGTGCTTCATCGGAATTGTAAAAGGAATATATGAGCAGGTTCTAAGTGAAAAAGTCGTAAAAAATTTACAGATAGAAGATATTCAAATTTTAAAAAATGAACTTGCCGATCATTTTCAACTAAATTCAAAAGAACAAGAAAAAGATTATGAACCAGATATTTCCCTAGGATCTGATGGAATTTTCGTTGTAATTAAATAATTAATAGATGCTAAAAAAATACGAAATTCCATTATTTTTTCTTTAATTCTATCCGATTGTGCTGATTTTTGTTTCTTCTATATTCAACCATTTTTAAATGAAACATAATTGAGGCTATCATAGATGCATACTTTGGACTATGTAGAGAAGATATCGTTTGATACTTCTGGATATATTCTCCAAGGCCACCCTCAATAGGATCATCCCATTTTGCACCTAAGGGGTACCAATCAGATGTTTTAAAGAAATTATCACGAATATCATCAATTAGGATTTTTGGAAATGCTAGCGGAGTCGATCCCCAATCGACGTAATAATGCTGTTCAGTCAGTCTTACATAAATCTGAGATCCGTTTCCACTTAGTGGATGACAGATGAAGGATTCCATAATAAAATGGAAGAGCCTTTTGAATAGATAATAATTTGTGATAATTCATATTGTAGAATTCTCAAAAGATATATTAGATTATAAAATAAGTCAATTAAATAATGCAAAGTGATGATTTTGAATTATACTTATCAAAAGACATCGTCCAAGGAGAAAAAGTTCCTTTTTATATTTTATGGGATTGTAATGATGTTTCAAAAATTGAATTAGATATTGATGGTTTTACTGAAATTAGTGAATTTCATAATGTACGTGATGGTTTTAATTCTGAAAGTAATAAATTAGATATTACTGATTTAAAGACAAAAAATTATTTAGGAGGAATATTGAATACAGTATCTTCTGAAGATCCCTTTCAACCTGCAAATTTAAGAGTTCATTTAGTAAAATCTGACGGTTCTTCTATTATAAATGAAGAAAAACGCATATTATATTCAACTATTTTAGAGATATCAAAAATTCCGGAAATAATACATATACCATTTAATGAAAAACCGATAAATATCCAATTAAAAGGTTCAACAACTGTATTTATAGATATTAATACTGAAGAAGGAAGTGAAGTTAAATTTGAATTACCAAAAGATATTCAAAATGCAATTGAAAAATTTATTTTTTCTTTTATGGAAGGGTTAGAAAAATTAAAAGAATCATATAGTGAATATAGTAAATTTATTGATGTTTTATTAGATGTAATGAAAAAATCAGACAGAGTGTCTGAAAGACAATTTATAGATTATGCTGAGAACGAATTTGAATCCTTTTCTCCAACAGAAGAATTTATAGAAGCATTTTCTTTAGTTATAGATAATGCATTAAGTAATAGTGCAAGCTTGAAGGATTTGTATTTTAGACCTTTGATAGAATATTTTGAAGCATCCGCTACAGATAAAGGATTTTTAAAATCTCCGTTTTTAGGTATAAATTTGCATAAGGGTCGTTTCAAGCTTAAAGGTAGAATTACTTATGAAAATATTCTTGAAAAAGAAGGAATCATAAAAAAGAATCATAATTATGCAGTCCCTTTTGAGACTATTATTGAATGTTCAAATGAAGGGATGGTTAGCTTAAAGGATTTAATTGATATTCAGAGGATTGAAGATGGTTAATTTAAAGGATACAAAAGAACTTCTTGAAATTGCAAAGGAGATTTCAGATTGGCTAAAAGGAGAGAAATATGATTCACTAGAGATCAATTGTATGAGCAATATCGGAACTTATTCTACGACAGTCAATGTTAACAGTGTCTTTTCAAAATGGGCTAATAAGAGTTATCCTGGAGAAAAAAAATTTAGTTCTAACGAAATATATGATATAAAAGCATTCAGTTTAAAACCTATTCCTGGTAAAATTGATGATGCAGTTTCACGGGAAAATGGAATAATCACTTTACATTTAAATAAGTTATTAAATTATGATTTATTTCGTATAGAAGTCCATGTAAAAATGGACCAAGATTTTTTAGATAGTTTAGTAAGAAAGAGATCTTCGCCAGAACCATTGCAGGATGCTACAAAATATCATTTGTCCGCTCAGTTAAAAGATCCTGAAAGTTTAATCAGTGGGTTTTCAGATTTAGAAATTGATGAATATCCTGTAACTGCGGATGTTCAAATCCAGAATTGCATTAATACAAATATTGCCCCATATTTGAATGATTTAGCTAAAGTTGAAGCACAAATGTTGGCAGAGGAAGATCCTCATAGTGTTCAAAAAGTTATGAAACTGCATAAAGAAAAGATTCGGTTAAGGAAAAAAGGGGAGAAAACCGATGTATTAGATAAATTAAATGATGTCTCAATGTTTTTACAACCTTCTAAATTTCTCAATTATGTGAAGATGGACAATTCTACAGAATTCCGTCTCCACCAGTGTGAATGGGGAAATTTATTCCGAGCTTTAGGAATGATACATTTACCTGAAAAAATGGGAGTAATTACAAGAACGGATTTAACTATCAATAAACCTGCTACATCTGGAGTATTACTCTATGAGAAAAATAAATTTTCAGAAGAATTAAATGGACTATTTAAGTAATCTTTTTCAATACATGATTTCAATCAGAAAAATGGATCCAGAGAGATATGGAAGAAACCATATTTTCAGTGTTAAAAAAATATGGGAAGAATGCCAGATTGAGAAATATACAATCAAATTGAAGAGATTAAATTTGGAATGCTGGTTCATAATATGGCATTTAAGAACAGAAAGTTTTCTCCATAGCCTCAAATTCAAAAAAAGAGATTTTTGATAAGGTTTAATCTTTAGTCTTGCTTAATTATTCTCGTCCATTCCGCCGTCGACTTTAGACACTGCACACTTATGTGAATTGTCATGACAGCGCCTGCACATCTCGATTGTGCATGTCTCGCCCGTGCACGGGCCTTTTTCTTCCTTGCTCTTGTTTCCGTTTTCGATATTTGTATTCGCTGAATTTTCTTCCGGCATGTTGTAGTCCTCTTCGTCTGGTTATGTCCTATGAATTTTGATATGTGAATTGAACCTGGATCGCTCCTGTTCAATGATATATGATTTTGGCCGCCGGGATTTAACGGTTCCTTTTTTGATGTGGATCTGGGTTCACAGTGTGGTCATTTGGTTAATTTAACTTATTAAATTGATTTTTTATATGATCACTCTGTTCTTATGGTTGGTACATTGGGGATGATGATTAATTGTCAGTACAAATGTTCCGATCTTCAAAGGTCCTCGGATATCTGGATAAGATCACTACCTGAAAAACCCTCAAAATGAGCTTATTTTCGTCATTTGAATTAGGTTTTGAAGGGTGATCTAAAATAACTGCAATGTGCCGGTTTTAGCCCGATCAATGCCCGGATCGCATCGATATAACGGCACGTCAGAGTCCTCTTTTTTTCAGACGATGTTCTGGTCGGATGAGGTGGAGATCGTGGAATACAGGGCTCCTGTGTGGATGTGAAAAACGGTGTTTACGGCGTTTTTTGACATTATTTAAGCTTTACTTTACAATTCCGGACTTCTTGTAGAGTGATCTGTGAAGAAAAAGGATCAACAGATCGGATCTAACCTGTCGAAAGGTTCGACATATAGAGACATACGGCTGTGGTATTTTTAAGAACAAAAAAAAAATAAGAAAAAAAGGAATTCCCGACCCGGCGAACGGGTCATTAGTCCCTCTCCGGAAAAAACCAGAGATCAGTTCGATCCGAACATCCCTGCAAAGAATTCCCCGATCGATGAAAATATTGAATTTTCAGTATTGCTTCTTGACTTTTGTTCTTCTGCATTCCCGGACCTTGTGGTTTCAGGAGTTCCATCTGCCTGTCCTTTTACCTCAAACGTGCACCTGGCATAAGCGTCGTCGGTATCAGCCGAAGCGATCTCACTGATAAGTTCCTCGACGGCATCGGTACCTCTAAGCCTGCTGTCAGTGCCCCAGATATAAAATCCCTGGCCGGCTTCGGGGGATACTAATACCTTTCCCCCGTCACCCAGATTTGTGATTACGCCGAACTCATCATCGTACATCGGGTGCTGGACAATCACGTAATATTCCCCGTCATCCATCTTCGCGGTCTCGTCTCCGTCGAGTACATATTTATATGAGGCATCGTCTTCAGGCACAATCTTAACCATAGAACCATTTTCTGCTCCGTTCCAGTAACTAAAGCCAAGGACCCATATGGCGATCGCTTTCGGCATTCCTTCTGCAGTGCCTGTGATCGTCAGTTCCTCGCCTCTTTTGATAACCGGTTCGGAGACCTGTGCCGAAATATACGGCTTCTTAAGCACAATCGGTACAGTATCAAATGAACCGCCCGACAGATCTTCCTTGTTTGCCGGTTCGGTAACTGCATATACGGTGTAAGTACCGGGGTCGAGATCCAATTCGGTGGTATCGAGTTCGTATTCCCATGTGTCGTGTGAATCTGCAGCCACTTTTACGAATGTGTTTTCTTTACCGGTTACTGCCGCTGTACCGGGATCATCAAATTTGTCGCCGTTTGCATCAAGTGCATCTCCGCAGACAAACAGGTACACGTAATCGGATTCGGAATTAGTTCCGGTGAACGTGATCAGTTCTCCTTCATAGAATTTACCGTCGCCTGATGCCGCGATTGTAATATTTCCGTTTTTAGCAGTTTTTGTTTCAACGTTCACCTTTGTTGCGGTCTCTTTTTTCTTCAGGACAATAGTTACCGTGTCAAACATACCGCCCGACAGGTCTCCCTTGTTATCCGGTTCGGTGACGGCATATATGGTGTAAGTACCATAAGAAAGACTAAGCCCGCCGGCATCAAGTGTATATTCCCATGTGCCGTCGACATCTGTCGGAGTTTTGATAAAAGTGTTCTCATCGCCGGTTATCGCCGCCATGCCAAACTCATCAGGTTTTTCTCCGTTCTGGTTGAGGTTTGGTCCGGTGATGAAAAGGTACACATTATCGGATGCCGTGTTCGTTCCCGAGAGTTTGATCACTTCATCGAAAAAGTAAGAACCGTCCCCCAGTGCCGTGACTGTAATCTGTCCTTCGGCCTGTGCCGGGCACATTATACAAAAAATCGCTGTCACTATAATTAATGTGGAGATCAATTTAGAATTCATAAAAATACTCCATTTTAATTTTTTATAGATCATCAGCACTGTTAAGATTACTGTGAGAAGACTCGACGTATCCACAGTAATAACGCCGGAAAAAGCAGAACACTTCTTTAATCCTGCATTGTGCCCCGATGATCGAACTTTGCAGTTCTACAGATAATAAAATTTCATGCTCTAAATGCATGAACAAAAATCCTAATAAAAAAAAGGGTGTTTGGCCCCCCCAACCTCCCGCCTTTTGGGGATCAATTATGGATCAGTTTTATCCGAATATCCCGGCAAAGAAATTTCCGATCGCAGATAATATGGAATTGTCGGTGTTGCTGCCGGACTGTCCTTCCACCTTAAACGTGCTCAGGGTATATGTGTCGTCTATGTCGGCCGAGTTTATCTCATCGATAAGCGCCTCTGCAGCATCTGCACCTCTTAGTGCATATTTACCGCTGATATAGAAACTATCGCCTGAGCTTTTCTGGTCTACTGTCGCGATTCCGGTAACTATTACTCCGTCTCCTGAGGAAGCCGGCTCTGTAACGACGTTGAACTCGTCGTTGTACATCGAATGCTGAACGACAACATAATACTCGCCGTCTTCCATCTTTGCGGTCTCATCTCCGCTAAGTACATATTCATACGAGGAGTCGTCTTCGGGGACGACCGTAACCATCGAACCCGTTTCTGCACCGTTCCAGTAATCATAACCTAAAACCCAGACTGCGACGAAATGTGGGTTTCCTTCAGCAGTTCCTGAGATTGTCAGTTCTTCGCCTCTTTTGATAACAGGTTCGGACAGCTTCGCCGTAATAAACGGCTTCTTAATCACGATCGATACAGTGTCATATTCGCCCGACGACAGGTCTTCCTTATTCTTCGGTTCTGTAACGGCATATATGGTGTAGCTTCCTGCATCAAAATTTCTGGAACCGACAAGCTCATATTCCCAGGTGTCGTCTGAATCTACCGCCGCCCTGGCAAAAGTACCCTCTTTTCCGCTTATAGCTGCAGTACCGGGATCATCAAGTTTGTCGCCGTCTGCGTTAAGATTCGGTCCTGCGATAAACAGGTATACGTAATCAGATTCGGTATCTGTTCCCGAGAACGTGATCACTTCTCCATTATAATACGAACCGTCTCCCAATGCCGTGATCGTAATCTTTTCCGACTGTCCCGCATCCGCTTCCGCCTGTGCCGGGCAGATCACACAAAATATCGCTGCCGATATTATCAGCAGAGAAATAATTTTGGAATTCATTCTAGCACCTCATTTTCCTTTTTTTATAGATCATCCGTTATTTTAAGAGTACTGTGAGAGGATTCGATTTAACCGGAAATACCTGCAATCCTTATTCTCTGTAAGATCTTCACACTATTACTCATGACCAAAAACGTTATGAAACAAAGGTTTCATGGACTGTTTCATGTAAATTACAAAATGATCTTCATGTAAAACAGAAGATCCAAAAGAAAAACAGGGGCATTCGGCATCCCAAACCGGTCATGAACGGTAAAGATTTGTCATAAATGAATATGGCAGGGATCAGTTTTATCCTGATATCCCTGCAAAAAATTCCCGATTAATGCAAGTATTGAATTGTCTGTATTTTATCGGGCTGATTGCTCCCTGACTAACTATTTTCAACCTGGCCTTTAATTTCAAACTCGCATTTGTCATATGTATCGTCAATGTCGGCCGAATCTATCTCTTCGATAAGTGCCTCCGCGGCATCAGCACCTCTCAGTGCATAATTACCGCCGATATAGAAACCCGGTCCGTCTTCTTCCGTGGACTCTGTCCTGATTCCCGTGACAAGCACACCGTTTCCGGAAGAATCGTCCTCTGTAATGACGTTAAACTCATCGTTGTACATCGGGTGCTGGACAATTGCATAGTATTTCCCGTCTTCCATCTTCGCAGTCTCGTTTCCGTCGAGTACGTAGCTGTATGAGCCGTCATCTTCCGGTATTACTGTAACCATCGAACCGTTTTCGGCACCGTTCCAGTAATTGAAACCCAGGACCCATATGGCAACCGAATGCGGCATCCAACTGGCATTGCCGGTAATCACAAGCTCTTCGCCTCTTTGTACAACTGGTTCGGAAACCTGTACCGTAATAAACGGCCTCTGAATTGCGATCGATACGGAATCATATGTGCCTTTTGACAAATCTTCAATGTTATTCGGTTCGGTTACTGCAAATACAGTGTAGGTTCCCGGCTCAAAGTCTGTGACATTGAAAAGTACATATTTCCATGTGTCGTTATCAGCAACCGCAGCCCTGCTAAAGGTATCAACGTTTCCTGTTTCAGCCGCTGTACCGGGATCGTCAGGTTTGACACCGTTCGGGTCGATTAATGGTCCACAGATAAACAGGTACACGTAATCTGACACTGTATCCTCTCCAGAGAAAGTGATCACCTCTCCTTTATAGTATGAACCGTCTCCCGATGCCGTAATCGTAATCTGTTCCGACTGCCCCGCATCCGCCTGTACCGGGCAGATTACACAAAATATCGCTGCCGAGATTATCAGCAGAGAAATAATTTTGGAATTCATTCTAGCACCTCATTTTCATTTTTTTATAGATCATCCGTTATTTTAAGAGTACTGTGAGAGGATTCGACATATTCAAAACAACCTCAAAAACAAACTTATTTTAAATGTCGGGCCCAAAACGCGATTGTAAAAGTAACGGAGTGATGAATATCATATCAGGCGACGAACCCGGTCTTGAAGATCTCAGGGGGCAGGAGCTCGGCATACCGCAGAAGCTTCCTCCCTTCGACCCGGGCAAAGATGTACCAAAAGCCCCGGATTACTCTAATCCCGACTGCTGGCTTACGATGCCGGAGCACTTCACCAAAGAAAAGCAGCCGGTCGATGTCTTCTGGGTCTACCCGACGATCCTCTCCGACGATTCGACATACTTAATGGACCTCTCAGATCCCTGGCTTAGGGAGAAGGCCGAATGGACGCTTGTCGAGCAGGCCAGCATATTCGACGGGCAGGCGAATATATACGCTCCATTCTATAGGCAGAACAACGTGAAGATCAATCCCCTGATGCTCACCGCTGCAAAGCCGATATTCAGCCTCGGCCAGCAGGATCTTATAGCCGCATTCGACTACTTCATGAAGAATTTCAACCGCGGCGAGAGGCCCGTAATCATTGCCGCCCACAGCCAGGGGTCGGTCAGAACAGTAGAACTTGCAAAGGCCGGTGAACTCATGTTCGGTGACGAAGAATCATTAGAGAAGCTTGTTGCCGCCTATACAATCGGCTATTCGATAACACAGGAGGATCTCGACATAAATCCGCTGATGAGGATCAGCGAAGACGCGACAGATACCGGGTGCTTCATCCTCTACAATACGATATCGGATGAGAAGGACAAGGAAAAAGAGGGTCCGACGATCATCCGCGGAACCTTTGTAGTAAATCCCCTCAACTGGAGATGCGACGAAGAGTTTGCCCCTGCCGGGATGAACGCCGGGGCGGCATTCTTCAGGCACGAAAATCCCGCAAACCCGGCAAGGTACCCCAACTTCGCCGCCGCACAAAAAGTCGGAAACGCACTGGTGATAACCGATATATCAAATCCTGAAGAGCTCCCTGCAACGAGCGTCACCTTCCCTAAAGGAGTATACCACATGTACGATTACGCGATATTCTACGAAAACCTGAGAAAAAATGTAGCGGATCGGATCGATGCATACATGGAGAAAAACCGCGCCTGAATATCAATCAGGAATCGGTTTTTCATCATATTTTGAATCATTTTCCGCGGATGGCAGAAATCCGAAAAAACCACCAGCAACACTTATATCAATCAGCTCTCATCTTATTCTGTAAAATAAAACCGGAAGCGATTATGTGCATTGCTCTGTAAAAGGTCTGATTTTAACAGCGATAATTCTCATTCCATTTGCACTCTCATGCGGGTGCACCGGAGGAGAGGACAGCTCCGCATCAGCCGGCGGGGAGAAAGTAAAAGTGACGGTAACCATCCTTCCGCAGGAGCAGTTCGTCGAAAGTGTCGGCGGGGACAACGTCGACGTATTCGTCCTCGTCCCGCCCGGTGCCGATCCGCACTCATACGAACCGACACCATCTGATCTCGCCGAGGTTTCGGATTCGGATCTCTATGTTATTGTCGGTTCGGGAATCGAGTTCGAGTTAACATGGCTCGACAAGCTAAAGGAGCTGAACCCCGGAATAACAATAATCAATTCGTCTGAAGGCGTAGACCTGGTATACAGCGACACCGAAGGCGGTGCCGACCCGCATATCTGGCTCTCTCCCGGGAATGCAGTGAAGATGGCTGAAAACATCCGTGACGGCCTTTCGTCATTCGATCCGTCCGGGACAGATTATTATACCGCAAACGCAGCAGCATATATCGGCGAACTCGAAGATCTCGATAGCGAAATTTCGGATGAGATCAACGCATCAGGTGTTAAGGTCGTCATGGTCTCCCATCCTGCATGGACATACTTCGCCCGCGATTACGACCTCAAGCAGATCGCAATCTCAGAGGAGGGAAAAGAGCCGACCCCCGCCGGAATAAAAGAGCTCGTCGACGAGGCAATAGAAAACAACGTGAGCACGATATTCGTATCCCCGGAGTTCAGCTCCACGGATGCGGATGCGATAGCAGCAGAGATCGACGGCAAAGTTGCCATTGTCGATCCGCTCGCCGAAGATTATCTCGGGAATATGAGGACGGTCTCCAAAGCATTTTCAGGAGGAGATGACTCATAACAGAGCCAATTGTAGAAGTAAAGAACATCTCGCTGAAGATGAACGGCCACGTCATTATCGATGACGTGTCAATCGACATTTATCCCGGTGAGTTCCACGCGATAATCGGGCCGAACGGCGGGGGCAAGACAACTCTCCTGAAGGTAATCCTTGGGCTCATAACCCCCGATTCGGGCACTGTCAGGATCAACGGCGGAGACCTGAAGGACAATCGTTCGGTCCTCGGCTACGTCCCCCAGTTTCGGACATACGATTTCTCATATCCGATAACCGTTGGAGAGATGGTCCTGACCGGGAGACTCGGCCATATCAGGGGTGTCAGAAAGAGCTATAGGCAGGAAGACCGGGATGCGGCCGAGAAGGCGATGGAGATAATGGACATCTCCCGTTATTCCGGGAACAGCATCGACGAGCTCTCCGGCGGTGAGCAGCAGAGGGTGATGATCTCCCGTGCGCTCGCGGGCGAGCCGAAGGTGCTCCTTCTCGACGAGCCGACTGTCTATATAGACTCCCCGACCGCGGAAAAATTCTTCGAGCTCCTGCTCTCGCTCAGGGATCGGATGGCGATCGTAATGGTGACGCACGATATCGGTTCGCTCACCCCCGAGGTAGACAAGGTCGCATGCCTCAACAAAAAGATCTACACCCATCACGATAACGAGATCACCGATGATATGCTCCTTTCGGCATACGGGTGTCCGGTCGACGTGATCGCACACGGCGTCCCGCACAGGGTGTTCAGGGGGCATGACAAATGAGCGTCATCACGATTCTCGGGTATGAGTTCTTCAGGAACGCCCTTCTCGCCGGGGTCATTGCAAGCATAGTATGCGGGGTGATCGGCTCGTTCGTAGTGATCAAGAGAATGGTCTCCCTTGCGGGAGGAATCTCTCATTCGGCGTTCGGCGGAATAGGTCTCGGCTACTATCTCGGCATAGACCCGATCGTTGGTGCGGCAGGATTTGCCGTTGCCTCTGCTGCCGCAATCGGTCATGTAAGGAATACCGCCCACCAGAACACCGATACGATGATAGGCGCGATATGGTCCGGCGGAATGGCTCTCGGTATACTGTTCGTGTACCTCACGCCGGGATTTGCACCCGACCTGATGAGCTATCTCTTCGGAAACATCCTTCTCGTTCCCTTCAGCGAGATCGTAATGATGGCCTGCCTTGTTGCGGTCATACTGCTCTCGGTGTTTCTCTTCTACAACCAGCTCGTTGCCGTAACGTTCGACGAGGAGTACGCCTCCCTGATGAATATCAACTCGAAGGCGGTCATGATCTTCCTGCTGGTCTTAACGGCTCTTACAGTCGTGGTCCTGATACAGGTCGTGGGCGTAATCCTTGTAATCGCCCTTCTTGCACTTCCCGTTGCAATCAGCAGGGAGTTTACCGGAAAATTGGGCCACATGATGGTGCTCTCGGCCATCCTGGGCATGATCTTTACGACCGGGGGGATATTCGCTTCGTACTTCTTCGACATACCTTCAGGGGCGACGATAATTATCCTTGTTTCACTTGTCTATCTGATACTGGTGATCTCGAAGAGGATTAAAGAAAAGAGAAAGGTATTCGGAACCTGATCAGTGGCTTTTCTGATTATTCTCCGATCCGTAGAGGATCTCGTTCCACCGTATCTGGAACCATTCCCCGTCCTGCACCTGGAGGACATCGTAGGACGGGTAAATATCCCCGTTTTCATCGAATGATTTCGCACCGCAGACGCCTACGTACCTGATCTCCTTTAATCCTTCGCTGATGGCATCGGGTTCATAGCCCTTCGCCTCTATTACCTGTGATATTATCATCATCGTGTCGTAGCCGTAGGGAACGGGCCAGTCTACGTAGGATTTGTTGTATTCCTCCATATAGCGCCCGGCAAATGACTCGGAGATGATATGGTTTGCCTGCATCGTCGCGATCATTCCTTCGGAATAGTCCCCTGTGCTTTTTATCAGTTTGTCATCGATCAGGGCCTCCGATCCGATCCATATAGTATCTTCCATTCCCTGGAGCTTCGCCGCGTTCATTATCATCGCAGCCTCTTCCTGGTAGCTGATAAGAACCACTGCGTCGGGGTTGCCCTCCTTCAGTGCAAGGGCGATATCCGGGTAATTTTCCATGTCTTCCGAAAATTCTATCTCCTGGGTTAGATTGCCGCCCTTCTCCCTGAAAGCTTCCATGAAAGCCTCTGCGAGAGCAGTACCGTAATCGTTGTCCATGAATACGACGGATACGTTCTCCGCCTCAGGGTAGAGCGACATCAGGACCTTTGCAATACCCCTTCCCTGGTAGGTGTCCGAGGATATCGTCCGGAATACGTAGTTTTTGTACTGCGAAAGATCCGGAGATGTAGCTCCCGGGGATACCAGCACTATTCCGGCCTCCTCCGCAAGAGGGGCTATCTTCAGCGTATTCGTACTCGAAGCATCCCCTATTATGACGCTTAGTCCCATATCTGCGAACCTTTTGAAACCGAATATCGCGATGTTGGGTGTTCCGAAGGTGTCCTGGTATTCGGCACGGACGGGAACTCCGCGTATTCCCCCTTCGTCATTGATATCGGCGATGGCCATATCGATACCTTCCTTAAAGCCGACCCCGTACTCCTCCATGTTCCCGGAAAACGGGAGAAGGACACCTATGACGATCTCGTCCTCCGGTACCTCCCCTGTTTTGAGGATCGTACATCCCGAAGAAAGGATCGCAGCAGTTACAATGAAAACGATCAATGCCGATCTCAGGAGCATTTCCTGCCTGAATTCAGTTCTCATCTTCATCGCCCTCCTTCTGCTTTTCTTCGATCACTTTCTTCTTCAGCGGCCAGTAGTCATGCAGGCGGCTGCCTGAGATTTTTAAGAGATATACGAATATCAGAAGACCAGCTATATTCGCGGTGATCATCGGCAGCAGCGACGTATCGATGACCATAAGATATTGTTCGAGGGTGATGTCTGCTACGAATAGCGGAACAAACAGCAGAATATGAACACACTCTACGATTATTGCAAGCAGTGCGGCCCTGTAATATGTGATCTGCCCCCTGTAGATATGGCAGTATATGCCCGCGAACAACCCTGCAAATATAGTTCCTGCCATACAGGGGACCGTTGTCCAGCCGCCGATAGAATAGCGGTATACGGCACCGATAATCCCAGACAATAACCCTACAACAGGCCCGCCGAGAAGGCCGGCAATCATCGGCCCGAGATCCCTGAAGTTGACGATAAGGCCCCCGTATTCGATGCCGCGATAGGTTCCGTAGATCGAGATCGCACCGAAGATCGCAATGGTCCAGATTTTGTCGAGCAGATCCGCCCTGCCTTCGATTAATTTCGTGAAAAGTTCTGTCTTCGAGAGTATATAGAGGACAAATGCAATGAAGAGAATTCTTTCAACGAGAGGAAGGCCGAATTCGAGGATAGCATTCTCAAGGGTCAGTGCAATATACAGGAACACGAAACAGCCGATTCCCATCACGGTCAGCCAGAGCCTGCTGCCCCTCGAGTACTTCGGCAGTTTCCTGTCCAGGTAGATTATCACAAAACCGAATGCGGCAAATATTATCGATGCGATTGCAGCGGAATGCCTGAGGAGAAGCATCGGGTCAGTAAAGTAGTAGAACGAGATTATGATGATCGCCGCAAATAATACCAGGCATCCCCTGTAGAGGATCTTTTCATCCGTTTTCAGTCTCAAAGCACCCTTGATCATCCTAGAAACGGCTCTCGCCCTACCATCCATCCCCGATATCGCTGCACCGAACATTATGATGTACCCGAAGACCAGGAAGACGGTAATCCCGTAGGGGATCGTGCCGACTATGTAGAGGACCTGCGAGATTATCGCCTCCGTCGTTACCTCCTCGCCGTGGCCCAGGTAGGATACGACGAATCCGCTTACTCCCAGCCCGATAAAGACCAGTGTTATAAAACCGACAAGCGAGAAGGCCAGGACGAGATCCAGGTTGATGCTTTTGATATATCGCCGGAAGAATTTCTCCCCACATTCTCCGCCTGTCTTCTCGTGGAGCCACACGGAGTACAGAAGTATATTAAGGCCCGACCCGATCGATCCCATCAGTGCCATGATCGTAACCGCAGATCCCGGAGGGATCGTCGGAATGCACCCGTCGAGGATCGCCGGCCCGTGAAGATAGAACTGAGAGAGGACGACAATTATGCCGGCAAAGAGTAGGACTGCGATTATTATGACTATCTTTTCGATCCTTTCATAGGAGTCCTTCCACAGCAGGAACATGATAACGGCAAGAGAGATTATTGCAAGAAGCCACGGGGGATTCAGGCCGGGGATGAGATAATCGAGAAAGATCCCGCCCATGAGGAGCATCCCGGCAAATGCGAACATCTCGAGCAGGTAGATTATAAGAACAAAATATGCAGTCCAGTTCTTCGGCCCCGGTATCTTCCGGAGGCCGTCGAATATTGTCTCACCTGTCGCGAGGGTATATCGTGCGATTCCGGTAGTAAATGCGAATTTGAATATCAGGGTAATTATAACGACCCAGATCAGTTCGAATCCGTAATGGGCGCCCGATGCAATAACCTCAGTAAGGCCGCTCTCTCCTGCGGCAGCAATCGCAAGAAGAAGGCCTGGTCCGAGAAAAAGTAAATAATCAGAATATCTTGATTTTAGCTTACCGATGATACCCTGAATCATATCCTGTCAATAGTTATGATAACACGGCGCTGATAAGAATTTTGATCTATCCACCGTAATACTTCCTCAAAACCGCAGTTGCCCGCCTGATATCGTCCCCGTCCTTCCTGACATTTTTAAGATAGATATCGAAGATATCGTTTGTAACGGGCCTCATGTTCGTCCTGAAGAGATCGGCATGCATCATCAGGTCGAACGATCTCGCCTCGGCCTCCGTGATCTTTAAGGCCTTGTATTCGCCGGTGTGAGGGACAAAGACAGGGTTCTCTTCATCAGGAGTCCGTAGAACGAGATCTGCAAGAGGAGTCTTTGGGATCGGTTCTGCGATCGAGATGAAAACATCGTCCAGCTGGTTCATGGTGATGAAGTCCTTCGTCATCTCATAGTCCTCTTCCGTCTCGCCGGGATAACCGACGATGAAACTGCCTGCCGCCTTCAGCCCGTGCTCGTGGCATGCGGCTACTGCCTCTGCGGCCTGATCTGCAGTCGCCCCCTTGCCCATCTTCTTCAGGACCCTGTCGCTTCCCGATTCGAGGCCGAAGAAGATCCAGCCTATCGTGTAGTTGCGAATAGCTTCGAGGATATTGTCGGATATGCAGTCCACCCGTATATCCGGCGACGAGATATTCTTAGGGCCCATAATCTCCGCCATTCCTTTCATCAGTTCGATAAACTTCTCCTCGTTGATCTCTCCGTTCTTATACTGGAACAGCGATCCCGTTCCGCCTGAGACCGAGAGTCTCTTCGCCCCTCTCTTTTTGAATTCCCTGACCTCTTTAAGGATATCCTCTATGCTCCTGCTCTGGATATCCCTCCCAAAGTAACGTGGAACCTGGCAGAATGTACACCCTCCGGTACAGCCCCTGTGCGTCTCTATATATGCGGATGCACCCCTGATATCCTGCGACCCGATGTCAGGAGGTATCAGCGGGAGGGGCCTCTTATTTACATCGACTCTTTCGGCCTTTCCGGTGAATACGATATCACCGCCGTCGTCATAGAATGCAAGGCCGGGGCAGTCGTCGGAAACACCATTTCTGGCGAGTCTTCTTACCGTCTCCTCGCCCTCTCCAACACATACACAGTCCGGCTCCAGTTCCCCCAGAACCATCTCGAAGTACGCGGAAACCGGGCCTCCGACGTACACCTTTCCCCCCTTTGACCTGTGATCCTTTACCAGCTTTTTGATCTCGTCAGAGAGAAGATGCTGGGTGGAAAAAAGGCTGAGCATCAGAGTCTCTTTCGGCTTTACGCTCACTTTCGTGCTCAGGCTGACATTGTATCCCTCGTCCCTCAGGATGCCGCCGATAAGCATGGCCCCGTAGGTGTAGATGTCCGGGGAGACAACGGTGAATTTCATCTGGTAAAATCTCTGGTTTGAAGATAAAAAAAGTGTGCCGGATTAGATCCGGGTCACTGCCTTCTTGCTATAAGCGCAAAAGCTGCAGCGCCGATTATTCCTGCTGCAATTATCGAGAATATGCCTACTCCCGTCTGGGTCGGTGACGATGACGGAACAAGCGATCCCTGGACAGTCGAGGTTGCGCCGGCGTTGACGGTGGCACTCACTGTGGAGTCGGTGTACCCGGTGAGCGAGAACTTCACGCTGTACTCGCCGGTATCAAGAGTCAGGGAGAGAGGAGCGATTCCCCTGTATTCATTGTTGATGTAAACGTTTGCCCCGGTCGGGTTGGATGTTATATCCAGCGTGCCGGTTGTTGTTGTCGATACAGGCGTAAGGGGCATCGTAACGGTTGCAACTCCCCCTCCCTGGACAGTGGTCTGAACTGTTGAAGTCTGGTACCCGCTGAGCCTGGCCGAAATCGTGTGGCTGCCGGACTCTACGTTCTGGATTATGTAGCTGCCGGAATACGGGGTCACGCCTTCGTAGGCACCGTCAAGGTAGATATATGCCCCGCCGGGTGTCGATGAGACCGAGATTGTTCCGGTTGAAGGGTTGGGTATCTGGTTCAGGATCTGGCTGACCGATGTAGTCTGGCCGGCATACACAGTTACCTGCCCGCTCCATTCGTAATAGCCGGATTTCTCCAGTTCAACCATATGACCGCCCTTTACAACACCGGAGATTGTCATAGGTGTCGTTCCCTGGTAATTTCCGTCAAGATAAACGGAGGCGCCTGAAGGTGTCGATCTTACACTGATCGATCCGTATTTCTCAACTGACGTCAGGGTAGCATAGACTGTAGTCGTTCCCCCGCCGCTGACCGACGTTGTTGTGGACCAGTCTTCATATCCGCTCTTCTGGACCAGAACTGAGTGGGATCCGGTGGAAAGACCTGTAATGCTCTGAGGTGTTCTGCCGTAGTATGTCCCGTCTATGTAGACCATCGCATTTGCGGGCGAAGACTGGACATAGATAGATCCTGTTGTGGGTGTGTTCGGGTTCAGGGTCAGGTAGTAATCATTGGTATTTCCTGCGGAAGGAACGCTGAGACCAATTACATTGCTGTTGCTGTAACCACTTTTTGCAGCGTACGCAGTACTCGGCATGCTCGACGGGCTTCCGTCAAGGTAGACCGTGTAGGTATACTGCTGGTTGACCGTCGTCCCCACTGCATTTCCGTTGATATAGATCGTGGCCCCGTCCACGTTCGTGTGGAATGTCAGCCATCCGACCTGGTTCCCTACGATCTCTTCTGCAGAGACAGCGGATGCAGTTATCATCAGAATCACCAGAATGGTAATTCCTCCAATCACCAATTTTTTCGACATAATAATCAGAGGGTATTATAACCCGCAAGCTTTTATTAATTGTGCTTTGAAAAAGGGGAATTGTATATTGAAACCCCTGCTAAGCTCTGCAGGTCCTTTACTTTCTCCTGTAAAATTTTACCAGCATGAATAATCCCGCAAGAGACCCGATTACCAGCAGTATCTCTCCCGGGGATGATTCGGTGGCAACCGAAGGGTCGATGACCTCGACCTCTTTCGAGACATATGTTCCGTCTTTCAGCTTATCCACGCCGCCGTCGTCGGTAGATACATATATTGTGTAGGTTCCCTGTTCGAGGCCTCCGATAATCAGTCCGGTATCCCAGGAATAGTCCCAGGTCGGCCCGGAGAGGTATTTCTGTTCATACGGAAGCCTTCCGTTCCTGATGTCCCCGACAAGTGCGGTTCCCTTCGAAGGAAGATCTACTCCTGTCAGGTAGATATAAATGGTCTTTGAATCGGTACCGGCTACCGTTCCCTTGATCGAAACGATGTCGCCGATAGTGATAACATCACTGGAGACGTTGATCGTCAGTTTATCCGAAGACGCAGAGGCCGCCGCAGACACCGTTCCGGACAGTGCGATAAAAGCAGTGGCTATAACTGCAATTATAAGAATAGTTCTCCCAAAACCCATCTTAATCAGTCCTTTGATTATACTATACAGTATCTTATCCGTCTATTTACCTTGTTTCATTTTATCGCCATATCGCGGATCTGCTCTGCATATTTCGTCATCAGGAATCCAAGCAATATGGCGACGAGGATCATCAGTGCCAGTATAATCCAGTGTTCAGGCCCGATAGATCCTACCGAAAGGAGGACTATGAGATTTCCGGGATTCATGGGGAAAGCGAGTGCAGCAATTATCACTACGACGAGAGCGGTTGAAAATACGAACTGTGCATTCGTCCTTTCGCGGTATCTTAGAGCCGTGAGAGCCCCGAGCATGATTATTATCAGCGAGGCGACGGATACATGGAGTATAATCGGTATCACTCCTTCCACCTGTATCCCGTTTGCAATCAGGAGGATCAGCCATCCTGTCACCTGTACTGGCACTATGAGGAAACAGCACAGGATCTTCCCCCAGATCACCTCGGGGAACGTGATCGGAGCCGACATCAGCGTCTCCAGAGTATCCTTCTGGTATTCTTCGGTGATGAGATCGATGATCATGGCGCCCGAGATTATTGCGGGCATCAGCACCAGGAGCGGGATCAGCAGGCCGTATACGAACTCATAGAAATCCGCAGAGGCGTCTGCTTCCGGCAGGTTCAGGGGTACCGGTGTATTCTCGATACGATAGCTCCGGATATCACGCAGGCGGTCCTCATATTCGAGGAATGTATTCTTCAGCCTGGCGTTTACAATACTCGACTGGATGTCGTTTTCTATCGTATAGGTGGTTACTTTTATCGGAATGTCCGCGTATTCCGACGTATCCGGGGCCCAGACGACCGCCGCCAGTTTTCTCTCCTTGAGCAGGGCAACTCCGTCGGACAGAGACACTTCGTAGACTACGAAATCCCTGTCGTTCTTCAGGTGATCGAGAAGGGGCGTGTCGTTTCCGACATATCCTATGGGGTACCTGAAGTGTGAATAGCTGCTTATCGCGTCGGGGTTGTACATCGATGCGAGCCCTACAAGCAGGAATGACGAGAACATCGCAATGAATACCTGGAGGATGATCGCGAGTATGATCGTCTTCTCGCTGACGAGTCCCGACATTTCCTTCTTTGCAATTATTTTGAGATTTCCGGAATTCATCTTCAGATACCCCCGAAGAATATGAAGTATGTATTATAGGCCGTATGTACAAGGGTCGCAGCCAGAAGAGCGGGGATGTATGCCCTTCTCCCGCCGAATTTCAGGATCACCGCCGTTGTGAAGATTCCTGCGAAGTGCAGGGTCAGCGGCATCCAGAGAACCTGGAGGCTTGTGAACATGATCTCCCCGAAGACCGATTCGGAGATCTCCGCCAGCGTTGCGAACAGGAGAAGCTTTTCTCCTGCAAGGAATCCTGCCGCAACGGCAAGGGAGGCGACCGCGATGTTCTTCCATGTGAGCCATTCCGGCCTGTCGTACGCTATAGTGTAGATGCCTATCGATTTTGCGAACTCCTCGATAAAAGCCGCTGAGACGAGCATCAAAATGAGGGATGTCGGCATCGGGAGGTTGAAGAAGAGGACGAGGCACATCAGCTGCGCCATGAACACGAACGGGATGGTGAGTGCAGCGATCAGCAGCAGGGATGTATTAGTCCATCTCCGTGAGATTATGGTGCTGATGAACTCCCTTATGCGTGCCATCAGTTTGTTGTAGCTGAAGAGCCTTTCCTCGCTGAAGTTCTTTGCCGAGATGTAGAAGATGACCGCACTTGTAAGGAAGAATAGTGCGGTAGAGTAGACATAGTCGAGACCTGTATAACTCTCCCCTTCAAGGGTCATGATCACAAGGGTCAGGGGTGAGACCTTTCCGATGATATGGATGTTGGCAAAGATGCTCGGGAAGAAGATGTAGGATGTGGCGACGGTTGAGAAGAAGATGGATATGAACGAGAGCTCCTTGAAGCTCCTCGCCAGCATCCCTATCAAAAGCGCGAATGCGAGGAAGAAGAGAATTACCGGAAATATAGGGAGTAGTATCAGGAATTCCCCGCCCGTGAATGCCGTAAGGACCACGGTGATTCCCAGCATCATGAGGAAATAAGGCAGGCCTTTTCCCGTGATGATCTGCCATCCTGATAGCGGGGCGGAGAGAAGCGCTTCACCGCTTCTTTCGATCCTTTCGTTCATTATGCTCATCATGTAGAACTGAGACGTGAAATAGAGCGGGAATATGAAGACGAAGACCAGTATTATCGAGTCGAACGGGAGTGACGGGGACATCTGAGAGGGGATCTTGTATTCCAGTTCGATCCCTTCACCGCTGATCACATCCGAATACCTGCTGAGCTGGTCGTCCTGCCCCTCCCCTGCGATAAGTTCATTTCTGAGCTCTTCTATCGAGATGTCGATATCACCCGAAGGCGGGGAGATGTATCCTCCCGGGTTATCGGGAGTCGGAATTTCGTTCGGGTTGAGACGATAGTAACCCATTGTGCCAATCTGCGTAGCGGTGAAGTCGAGCTCGCTCTCTACGGTCTGCTCCTCGATCCAGAGAGGATATGCCGCGAAGAGGTCTCTTTCCCTGTTGTAAAGTGCAATTTTGTAATTTGAATAGTCTTTATCGAATGCCTTCAGTGCAGCCATTCCTTTGTCGGTATCGGCTGCATAGACATTGCCGCCTGATACGATCAGATCGAATCCCGAAGGCCGGCTTCCTTGGGGGATTGAATAAACCGTAAATCTCGAATCGCCTAAAAGAATCGCCGATGCGGTGTCGGAATCCGATCCTGCCGTATAGATCTCGTCCTGGAGGTGAAGTCCGCTTTGCTGGGTCAGGCCCGTTGCACCGATGAGAAGTACAAAGAGTATTATTGCGACGGGAAGGATGTCCCTGCTCATGGTTCCTGAAAAGCGCTTCAGTTCCCATTTTGCAATAGTGGCTACCTCATTGAACCATTGTGCAACGCCCAAAAAACACCTCCCTCTTCGTAATAATTAGTGATATAATAAGCTTTATTAAGGTTCTGGCAAAAAATAACGCTGTTTGATATGATTAAAGCCCGATCGATAGTCAAAGATTACAACGGTTTCCATGCCCTCGACGGTGTCAGTTTCGAACTTGACGATACCGGGATATTCGGCATAATAGGTCACAACGGAGCGGGCAAGACTACACTCCTTAAGATAATGTCCGGGCTGATAGCTCCCACATCGGGGGAGCTTGAGATCGGAGGAATAGACGTAGTCAAAAACCCTGACGCCCTCAAGGAGAGGCTTGGATATCTTCCCGAAGAGTCGAGGCTTTACGAGACTATGAACGTGAAGGGTTACCTTTCATTCTTCGGCGAGATCTATGGGCTTTCACCCGATAAAATAAAAGAGAGAAGCGATACACTCCTCAACCGCCTGAATCTCGACGCAGGGAATAAAAAACTGGGCGAACTCTCCAAGGGAATGAAGAGAAAAGTGGCGATCGCAAGATCCCTGATCCATGATCCGTCTTTTCTTGTGTATGACGAACCTACCTCAGGGCTTGACCCGATGACATCCCGCTACATCAGCGAGTTCCTGATGAGTATGAAGAAGGAGAATAAAAAAACCATCCTGTTAAGCGCTCATAATCTCTACCAGGTCGAGGAGGTATGCGATCAGATCATGATTCTGCAGAGGGGCAGGATCGTCGCACTCGGCTCAATGGATGAACTCAGAGATGAATACGGTTCGATCTCCTACAGCGTGGAATTCATGGCGGATGATGTTAAGGAGTTTGAGGAGTGCATGGATCATTACGACAAGGTGGGTGAAGTCTATCTTGGCACAGTTACCGATATCGAATCCCTGAACATGCTCACCGAAAGGATCACATCCTCGGGCGGCAGGGTAAAAAAGATCGAATCGCACTACCCGAGCCTTGAGGACATGCTGGTCCAGATAGGGGACTAAAAAAATCCAATTTTATACTAAAAAATTTCTGAATAAAAATCATCAGAGATTTCTTTATTCTCTAAAAATTCTGCAAAAATGTTACAAAAACGGGCCTGAAGGGATTTGAACCCCTGGCCTACGGATTAAGAGTCCGTCGCTCTGCCTGACTAAGCTACAGGCCCATACATTGTGCTTTATTGAGTGGTTCTTATTTCAAAATAAACGTTTCGGAAATCGCCTAAATACATGTAGAAAGATAATGTAGTAATAGATGCCCGATAGCCTGCAGAATGGATCGAAGGACAGGATCAAATATATCGTCCTCGGATGCGGTAGCATTGGATATAATGTAGTTGAGAATCTTGTCCGTGATTCCGAACAGGTAATTGTCATTGACAGTGATGTAAAGAGAGTTGAAGACCTCAGGGACCAGAATTTCGACGCTATTGTCAGGAACATTACCGACCCGGGTTTCCTGAACGATCTGCCACTGCCGGAGGTCGTTTTTGTCCTCTCCAATGACAAGAATGCGAATCTTGAGGCTGTTAAAAGGATAAAGGAGAAATATCCGTCGGTTTATGTTGTCGCAAGAGCGGTGGACAAACTCAGTCTCTCTCTCCTCGAGCAAGCGGGCGCGGATATCGCCCTCTATCCCCAGGAAGTCTTTGCAAAGAACGTGGTTCATCTTACAAGGAGACTTCATTCGTCGAGGCTTGCGAGAAAGCTATATCATTTTCTTTCGGAAATGGAGGGAACTCTTGGAATTGTCCTCCATACTAATCCTGATCCCGACTCGATATCGAGTGCAATGGCTCTTTGCGCGATAGCAAAGGATGTTACTGACAAACAGCTCAACTGCCGGATATTATACGACGGCAAGATCGGGCACCAGGAAAATCGCGCATTCGTAACTCTCCTGGATATCGAAATGGAGAAGGCCACCGCAGAGGCGATAGACGAGTGCGATTATATCGCTCTTGTCGATTCGTCTGCACCGGGAGAGAACAACGCGCTTGAGCCGGGAAAAGAGATCGATATTATTGTCGATCATCACCAGCTCCCCGACCAGAATCCGAGGCCGGGGCGTTTTGTTGATGTGAGGCCAAGTGCCGGTGCAACTGCATCAATCATGACGCAATACATCCAGGAACTGGGTGTAAACATCGACCAGAAGGTCGCAACTGCTCTTTTATATGGTATCCGTGCGGATACAAAAGAATTTACAAGAAACACAACTCCCCAGGACCTGAATTATGCCGCTTTTCTCCTTCCGCTGACAGACAGCGACCTTCTTTCAAAGATTACATCCCCGTCGATGGCCCTCGAAACGCTCGAAGCGCTTGGCGATGCGATAAAGAACAGAAAACTCCAGAGTGGTTACCTGTTCACAAACGTCGGCTATGTAAGGAACAGGGATGTAATCCCGCAGGCGGCCGATCTTCTTATACAGCTTGAGGGCGTGAATACGGCGATTGCATACGGTATCGGCGATGACAGCATCACGATATCCGCACGCAACAAGGATATCCGCCTACATGTGGGAAATGTCCTGAAGGATGCGTTCTCGGATATCGGTGAGGCGGGCGGCCATGCGAATATGGCAGCCGCAAGAATACCGCTGAACTCATTTTCAATGGTAAAGAACAAAGAAGAGCTATTGTCTCTGGTTATCGATCCCATTCTTGAAAAATTCGCGGACCAGGTGGGTCTGGGCAAAGAAGAATCAAATGAGATATGAAGAGTGGGAGCCTCATTACACGAGGATTCTCGATTTTTTCGGATTTGATCCGGCCGATGACGACAAGGCTGCGCATTTCGCATCCGAATTATCTTCGAAAGACGATCTCTCTCTCCTTAAGGATGTGTGCTCCGGGAAAGTCGTTACCGTGTGCGGCAACGCGCCGTGCCTTAAGGACGATTTGCACCTGATCGAAGGTACTGTGATCGCAGCAGATGCCGCCGCCGATCTATTGTATAAAAACGGAATCCGTCCGGACGTTGTCTTTACTGATCTCGACGGCTGCGAAGACTCGTTTATCGAAATGAACTTCGAAGGCACCATTATGGTAGTCCATGCTCATGGCGACAATATTCCTCTCCTTAAGAAGTGGATTCCTCTCTTTGAAGGATCGCTCGTTCTTACGACGCAGGGGAAACCTTTTGGGAATGTCCATAATTTCGGCGGATTTACCGACGGCGACCGTGCGATCTTCGCCGCTGAGGAGCTTGGCGCGTCACAGATACGGATCATCGGTTTCGACCTGGACGATTGCAGTGTAAACCCGGTGAAGCGCGGGAAACTGATGATTGCCCGCGATCTCTTGAAGGAGATCGGATATGACCTCTAAGGCAGTAATCATCGACGGTTACATCGATGAGCCGGCATGTTTCGGTGTTCCGCCTTACATATCTCCGTATATCCGTTATGCGGCTGGTGCATTTGAGAAGAACCGGATCTCTGCCGACTATCTCACAATCGACCAGGTAAGAAAAGATCCGTATCTCCTCCAGAGAGCACAGAATGCCGACTATGTACTCCTTATTACCGGAGTGTCGGTTCCGGGGAAATATCTCGGCGGAACACCTGCGAAGGCCGCCGAGATCCTCCAGATCGGCTCGTCACTAAATAAGCCGGCAACGATGGTCGGCGGGCCGG
>NZ_KN360930.1:135638-147561 GCF_000784355.1 Methanolacinia paynteri
AGTTTCGATTATGAAAGGATCGATGAATTCGCCGCAGCGGGTGCGGGAATAGTACAAAAGCATCCCAACTACCCCGATGTGATCTGTGAGCTTGAGACGGCCCGCGGGTGCTCGAGATATGTGTCGGGCGGATGTTCGTTCTGCACCGAGTTCCTTTACGGCGAGCCGGAGTTCAGGAACGCCGCGGGAGTCCATGCCGAGGTTAAGGCGCTTTATGATTCGGGAGTGCGTCACTTCAGGGTAGGGAGGCAGCCCGACCTGCTGACATACGGTGTCCGCGGGGGGGAGTTCCCCTGCCCCGACCCCGAAAAAATAGAGCATCTCTTCAGCGGAATAAGGGCCGCAGCACCCGGACTGAAGACTCTGCATATAGACAACATCAACCCGAGGAATATCTTTGAACATGAAGAGGCGGCAAAAGAGGCGCTGAAGGCAATTGTAAGGTGGCACACTGCCGGCGATGTTGCTGCCTTCGGTATGGAGTCGGCAGATCCTGTTGTAGTCCGGGAGAACAACCTGAAAGCAATGCCCGAACAGGTTATGAGGGCGATTGAGATAGTCAACGAGGTCGGCGGCATGAGGGATGACGGAATCCCTCATCTTCTTCCCGGCCTCAATTTCGTTCTCGGCCTGAAAGGAGAATCGCCTGCGACATATAAACGGAATATGCAGTTCTTAAAAGAGGTGCTTGATGCAGGGCTTCTTGTGAGGAGGGTCAACATCCGGCAGGTCATGCCTTTCGAAGGCACGAAGGCGTGGGAGGAGAATTCGATCGGGATGTACGACGATCTCTTCAGGAAGTTCAAGGAGGATGCCAGAAAGAACTTCGATCACCCTATGCTCATGAAGGTCTTTCCTCGTGGGACGGTTCTCAGGGATATAATAATCGAAGAGGAGGGAAACACATCGTTCGGGAGGCAGATGGGATCGTACCCGATACTCGTCGGCGCTCCGCAGAAGATCGGTAAGGGGGAGCATATCGACGCGGTGGTCACCGGCTGGGGTATGAGATCGATAACAGGATTTAGGTATCCGATCAGGATTAACGAGATTCCGGTCCAGACGATAAGACAGATCCCCGGGATCGGGAAGAAGACAGCGGCGTCGATCGCTGCGAAGCGGCCTTTTAAAGATCTTGCGGGGCTTCACAAAGTTGCAGGGAAGACGGAACTGGATGAATTTTTTTCTTTTGAGTAGTTTTCAAAAAAATTCAATAATTTTCTAATTTCCTTCCCCGCCCGGTACATTCAGTTTAGATTTTACATGAAATTACTTTGCGATTCACATGGAAAAGTGCATAAAAACTTTGCTTCATGAACGTTTTTAGCTGATTCCTGTATTGTCATTCTTCTTCAAGCATTTTCATAAAGGTCTTTATTGCGTATACGAAATGCGGCACCTGTATGACTACTCCTTCAACCTGTCCCTGTATTTTTCCTATAAAAAAACCCGTTGAATCGTCTATTATCATATTTATCTTGGGCTCCGGGTGATCATATTTTTCTTTTTCCACAGAAGCTACCTTCTCCATCATAGAGTACATTTTTTCCATTTTTTCTGAAAATTCCGTCACCCTCAAATTTGTTCCTGCAAAATCCGCTTTGCTTTTGGCATATATTTCAACATTCACCCTTTTTTTTAGTTTTTTTAACTCTGGTAGTATCCATTCGAAAAGTGAATAATCCTCAACAATAATAATGATCTCTTTGTCTGCGCCCTGAATAAGTGTCTTTATTCTGTTTTTAATACCCCATTCAGAGTGAATTACCCATATTGGTGAAGGCGGTTTTGAGTTGAGATGAAGATTTGAAAGGTATTCTATTGACTCGTTTATTGATTCATTTATCTCCGTCTTTAGTTTGTTGAGTATTGTACCGGGATTTTCAGCATAGAAATATGAGGGATTTCCTTCCTGGACCTCTATGAAATTTTTGTTTGAAAGACTTCTTAATACCGAGTAAATCCTTCCCTGGGGAACACCGCTGGTTTCCTGAATTTCACGTGCGGTTGCCATTCCGAATCCGACGAGTGATATGTATGCCTTTGCCTCATACTCGGTAAATCCAAGTTTTTTAAGAGTCTCAATGGTAGTTTCTAACATTTACAACTCCAAAAGTTCCAATTAAACTATTTGGTCTGTTTTCGATATATAATTTAAGCAGCAGGAAAGAAGTTTGAAACTATTGTATTGAATAAAACTCCATGGTCGGTGCAATAACCGTAAAACCACCTGATAAAACGGAATATTCCGGAATTATTTGTTTCATGCGGTATCCTGTAACGCCCTGCGGCACCTGTCCGCTATGATATGTTCTTTTTTTCTGCTGTGAATTTTAATGATATAGGACATTCATCATATCTTAAATTAACAGCGGAAAAGCAGGAAAGTTCCCCGGACCGGAACGATAAATTGCCGTCTAATTTTTTTGGAAAAAAGACAAAGGATGAGTTAGATCGAAACCGTGTGTCTTTAATTGATCTTTCAATGCATTATGGAGAAAAATCCTGCGACATTATCTGTTGTAGCATTAAAAAGAATCTATTTGTTAACGATTTCCTGCTAAAAACTCCGAAAGTTGGAGATCTATTATTACCTGACTTATTGATATTGTAGTGAAGTCCATAGAAGAAATCTGTCAGGAAATGAACGGGATTTATTTGATATCGATATTGTGAATTTGGATATTCATTCCGGTTGTATAGAGAGTCCTGAAAATATTGATTTTTTCTGAGGATTAAAAATTGAGTTCTGGTTTAAAGAGGCTTTACAATGAAAACAGAAATCAGCGCCTGTAGTATTCATCTTTACAAAAATGAAACTGATTTGGAGACCAAAGGCATATGGGAGGATGCCGGCTTTACACCTCCGCAGTATTATATGCAGCTCATCGAATTCCTTCATTTTACGCTTTTAAATGAAGGCCGCATACCTGAATATTACTTAAAAGAGATAATCGGGATTATAAATTCGCCCTGCAATAATGGCTTATTTGTTATCAATGACAAAAAAAGAATGTACAGTTTTGCAAAAAGTCTTGGAATAGATGTTTTGAAAACCGACGATAATAATATTGCCGCTGGGATTACCTGGAGTATAATCTCCGATTATGTGCTGCCTGACGGCATATCTTCCGGAACGGGAAAAAAGATCTCTTCCAATTAATAACAGGTCGATGCGTGAACAACCTACTTTAAAAGATCTAATGATATGACGCAGGAATATGTACGGCTTGGGCCGGAGGATGATAATATTGAAATCACCTTTTGAATTTATAGCAGAATCAATAAATAAAAGACCGTTTGTCGTTGCAGGTCTGATAATTACTGTATTGTTGCTTGGGATATATGGCGCAACAATGATAACGATGGAGACTGGAACCGAGACTTACCTTGATACCGACAAGCCGGTCGGTTCCCTCCTCATGCATTACACCGAAATATTCGGGTCGGATTCCGTAGTATTGATAGTCGAAGGAGCAGATGTAACAAGACCTGATGTCCTGAATTACCTTGAGAGTCTTGAAGGAGATCTAGGCGGCCAAAGATATATCGCAGGGGCCACAGGAATTGTAGACCTTATAAAATCGGCCAACGGCGGAGTTATACCCCAGAACCAGGCTGATGTCGATGCAGTTCTTAATTCACTTCCCCCTGATTACTTAGACGTTCTTCTTCCGTCAAAGATGATGACTCTTGTAAGCATTCCTCTTGAGACAGGTGTTCCCGAGGAGGCGCAGGAGGGAATTGTCAACAATGTGGATAGTCTTATTGCTTTCTCAAATCCTCCGGCAGGAATTACGATAACTCCGACCGGAAGTCCTGCATTCTCTGTAGAGATGCAGGCGGATATGCAGAACAGCATGGGAACCCTCATCGCCCTTGCAATGATCTTTATGGTCATTGCAATGTTTGTCCTGTTCGGGCATGTGAGATACAGGCTCCTCCCTGTTTTTATCGTATTCTGCGGAATTCTCTCTACATTCGGTGTAATGGGATTTGCAGGAATACCTGTCACTTCCATTGTCATTGCGGCGTTTCCTGTTCTGATAGGCATAGGTGTTGACTATGCAATTCAGTTCCAGTCCAGGTTTGATGAAGAGATAAAAAGATCCCCGATGAAGGAGGCTGTATTTACAACCGTTACAAATTCGGGTCCTGCAATATTTTTTGCCATGTGCGCAACCGCCCTCGGATTTGTCGCATTAACCTTTCTCGCACCGTCACCGATGATTTCGGGATTCGGAACTACATGTATCATCGGTATTGCATGCTGTTATCTATCGGCAATGATAGTTATCCCTACATTTGCAACAATTGTCAAATATAAACCCAAAACAGGCGGATTAAATCCTCTCGACCAGGCCGAATCCTGTCAGCTCGACTGGAAGGGATGTGAAGAGCCCCCACATGTAAAGCCGGGCACGAAAGGCTCTTTTATGGAGAGATATGATATCGCGATCGGGAAACTTGCGGGAAAGATTGCAAGGAACCCGGCCCCGGTCCTTGTGGCTCTACTGATGCTCGCGATTGTCGGAATTCAGCTTGATGAAACGATCATAATCGATACAGACGAGGATGCGATGGTTCCGCAGAATATGCCCGCGATGATATCGATGAATAAGCTCAGCAGTGTCGTAGGTTCAACGGATACGATTACGGCATTCGTCAAGGCGGATTCTGTACTTGAACCGGGCACTTTGCGCTGGATTGATGATTTTGGAGAGTATGAGCTATCCAAACAGGATGATCTTACAGGTGTCACGAGTGTTGCAACATACCTGAGACTTTACAACAACGGAGTTCTCCCGACGGAAGCTACTGAGATTGAAAGAGTATGGAATCTTCTTCCCGAGAGCACAAAGGAGAGTTACGTAAACGGGAATACGGAAACCGTGATGGAGTTCTCGATGGAGGATCTCTCCATTCCGGCGACCCAGGCGCTTATCAAGGATATGCAGAAGGACCTGGACTGGTACACTCCGCACCCCGGCATGTCTGTCTCATATACCGGACAGTCGGTAATGTTTGGTGATCTTATCGATGGAATCGAAGAAACCAAAAATCCGATGACATTTGTCGGGTTCGGGCTGATTCTTCTGCTGTTGATATTATTATACAGGAAATTCACCGCGGTCACGCCGCTTGTCCCGATTATAATGATTGTAGGCTGGAACGGGATTATCATGTATTCTTTGGGGCTTACGTACACGCTCCTTACGGCATGTCTTGGTGCGATGACGATAGGTGTCGCATCGGAGTACACGATTGTCATGATGGAGAGATACCTGGAGGAAAAAGAGAAGGGGCTGGATACAATCACGGCTATTCAGACATCCGTCCAGAAGATTGGAGCGGCTGTTTCCGTATCCGGTCTTGCAACAGTCTGTGGTTTCTCTGCACTCACTCTTTCAACATCCCCAATAATCCAGAACTTTGGAATAGTTACCGTTATTGCAGTGGGATTCTCGATCCTGGGTGCAATTATCGTCATGCCTGCCGCAATATCTGTATTCGAGTCGATAAATGACATTATGAAAGACTGGAAACGCCACCGTGCAGGCGGATGCCCCAAACAGAAAAAGAAGGAGTCCGGATATGCGGCGAAACTTTCAGAGTTTTTAAAGATATAAATTAACTATAATCTCTTTTTCGTCTATTCAATTGAGAATTTGTGGTTTCTGATATTGTGTTTAAATTGGGGCATAAGCCCCTCCGGGGCAGCCCTGGCTCAGTTCGCTGCACGAACTTTCGCAATTGTGATAACCCGGCCTGGACGCTACCCATTCGGGTAGCCTCGGCCGGGAGGATTTACTTTTTTTGGCTATGATTCGGTTGAGGGATCTTAATTGGACTGGAGTTATTTTGGAGCGGGAGGGGACGCTTGTCCGTCCCCGAGTGCGACCTATCGCAACGGGGGAGGGTCACAGGGAGGGGGTTCTCCCCCTCCCTTTCAAACACATGGATTTTGTCCTTGGCCTAATATTTTCATAATGGTCGCCATAGGTTTCGAAAGGGATGGAGCTCTCCGATGGGCAACCCTTGCGCAAGTTCGTTTCGCAGGCTCAACGAACACGCCCTGACCTCATGGCTTTGCGCTTGTGATAGCCCGGCCTCCGGCCGGGAGAGATTAACTATTAAGAACAAAACCCGGTTTTCCGGAATTTTGTGACGAGCAACAAACCATTGCCCTATTCCAAATCAAAAAACAGTAACCAAAATCATATCCTCATCGAGCCGAACACCGGAGATTACCACATCCCTTTCGGAATCGTCCGGCCTGAGTACCCGTGTAGCTTTGGGAGAGGAATGCCCGTTTCTGATAATCTCAGTGAAAAAAAGATCGCGCTCTTTGCACTTCTTCCAGACCACTGCAAATAGCGAACCCCTGAGTTCTTCTCTTTCAAATCCGAAAATCGATGCGAAGGAATTGTTCGCATCGAAGATCTCGAAATCCGGGTGTGTCAGGAGGCACATCCCGGCATCCGTCCGGCGAAAAGATTCCTTGTAGATATTCTCACCCGGTACCTTTTGCCGTTCCGTTTTTTTGAAAAGTCCCATTCAGGTCTTCGCCTCAATTTTTTTATTTCAATTCCTTCAATTCGAGGAATCTCAGGATGTCTGTCCTTGTGACTATTCCTTCTACCTGCCCGTCCTTAACCACCGGAACCCTTCCGATGTTCATCGTCGACATCAGTTTCAGGGCATCTGTCAGCGGCGCCTCGGGAGGGAGGGTCACTGGATCTTTTGTCATAACATCCCTTACGATCATCGCTTCCCTGTCGATAGCTGATATCGTATTTATGTCGTGAAGAGTGACCACGCCGATTAATGTTCCATTTTCGATCACCGGGAACCCGAGATGCTTTGTGTTGTACATCGCCTGGACTACTGCATCAACCGAACTTGCCGGGGAGATGTATGTAACCGGACTTGACATTGCATTTGCGACAGTTACGCCCTCAAGCAGGTGGGAATATTTTATCATCGTCGCCTCCTGTCCCGCCCCGAGATAGACGAATACAGCGATAATAATCAATATGGGATTGAACAGCAGAAGACCGATGAAACCGAACACTATTGCAAAACCTCTCCCTATATCCGCTGCAATTGATGTTGCCTGGTGAATCGGCATCCTCTTTGCAAGAAATGCCCTGAGCACTCTTCCTCCATCCATCGGGAATGCGGGGATGAGGTTGAACAGGAACAGGAGGATGTTCAGGACACTCAGGTAACCGAATACATAGAACAGGATCCCTGCAACTGCCGGCTGTGATATGAAATAATAGGAGATCAGGGCGATGATTCCAGTAACTATTCCGATTACAAGGCTTGCAAGAGGGCCTGCTATCGCCATCGGCAGTTCTACATCAGGCTCGGGGGATTTTTCTTCGTTTATCTGTGAAACGCCGCCAAGTATAAGCAGTGTGATACTCTTTACCTCGAGCCCTTTTGAGATTGCAACGACGGAATGGGCGAGTTCGTGGATCAGAACACCGGCAAAAAGCGACAATGTCACGATAATGCCAAGGATGTATGGCATCTGGCCAGTGGTGATGAGCGATGTGTCGACAGGACCCGGAAGGCCGAATACCATCTCAAGAAAACTGACGCTGTATTCGATCTGGTACGCAATTATCAGTGTGAAAAGCGGGATCACTATGAGAAAAGTGAAGTGAAGACGTATGGGTATGCCGAATAATTCACCGATCTGAATGGAATCTTTCATTGGGAAAGATTATATTTTTAACTTTTAAGAATTATACCTACAATCGGTTATAATATGAAGACTCAAATAACAGATCTTTTTGGGATGGAAGTATATACGGACAAATCCGTGAGGGTGGGTATTGTCGACGATGCTGTTTTGAATGTAGATACGAAGAAGGTGGATTTTCTTGCCGTAGGCGAACTGAATCCTGATCTCTTCCAGCTTAAGGGTTTTAAAGGCATCAGGGTGCCTTTCCGTATTATAAAATCGGTCGGGGATATCATCATCATCCGGCACTTCAACAGCATGTTCCCGTCGCAGGGACCCGAGGACTGAATCAGGGTATGGGGTATAGCCTGAATATCTTTTTTTAACCGGTTATATGTTCGGAAACGAAATATTCAGCGGTCTTACGGCTATCCCCCCTGTATATGTACGGCTGGACGGAAGGGCTTTTCACGCGATGACCCGTGAAGCCGGGTTCAAAAAGCCGTTCGATGATGATTTTATGAATATCATGTCATCCGTAGCCTCGTCGCTCATCTCCGAAAGCGGCCTGGAGCCGGTATTCGCATATGTTTTTTCCGATGAGATAAGCCTCTATTTCAGGAATCTGCCCTTTGGCGGCAGGGTCGAAAAGATCGATTCGGTTTGTGCCTCCTATGCTGCAGGAGCCTTCATGGCAGTTTCAGGATCAAAAACCCCCGTATCATTCGATGCGAGGATTGTCTTCACGACTGAAACCGACGCTCCCGGTTATCTCGAATGGAGGCAGAGGGAGGCATGGAGAAATCACATCAACGCCTACTGCCAGTATGCGCTGATCTCAGAAGGAATGTCCTCGCGCAAGGCCGCAGATCTCCTGAAAGGGATGAAGTCCGCGGATATGCACGAGATGATGTATAAAAGGGGCGTCAATCTCTCCAAGACTCCTTCGTGGCAGAGGCGGGGCGTTATCGTAAGGCGCGAGCAATATATGAAGACCGGATATAATCCTGTTGAAAAAAAAGAGGTCCTGACCGAAAGGTCGAAGGTCACAATAGACGATAATCCTCCCCTGTTTCATACCGAAGAGGGAAGGGAATACATCCTCGGGATAATTAAGAATTAAGGGATCAGTTGTTCCCCGAAATTCCGATCTTTATTTTGATGCCCTCGACTTCCCAGTCCTGAACGAGATCGAAGTCGCCTTTAAGCGTACCTTCTTCAAAGACCATCTCTTTTGCACGGACCTCGCTCATTATTCCGTCCTTCCAGTTCCTGGATACAAGTACTGCAATACGGTCGTCGTCGATTGCAACCCCGGCGGTGATATACTCCTCCACCTTCAGGTCGAGCTGTCGCCGCATCTCCTGGATTCTCCTGATTATCTCTCTTGAGAACCCTTCCGCTTCAATATCGTCGGTAAGAGTGACGTCCACGCACACGACTCCGCCCTGCATCTCTGCCGAGAATACGTTTTCAGGAAGTTTTTCATTGAATACGACATGCTTCTCCGTGATCCTGAAGCCGTCCGTCTCGTAGAATCCGTCGTTGAGGATACCATTCTTCAACTCTGCCGCGTCGGCGCTCTCGATTGCCGCCTTTACCTTCGGCCCTTCCTTACCGAACTCCGGACCGATGGCTCTCATAACCGCCTCTGCCTCGAACTCCATCCTGTCCCATGAACCTTTTACGACCGAGACCTTCAGTGAGTTGGCACGCTGTTTGCAGAGTTCGTTCATGTCTTCGATTGCGGAAGCCACCGTGTCGTCGGATGTGATTACAATTGTATCCGCGACAGGCCAGCGGAGTTTTCTCTTTCCATTCTGCCTTGCAGTCGCAACAGCTTCGTCAAACGAGCGTATAACGTCCATTTCGTTCTCAAGACCGCTGTCGATGAGCTTCGCGTCGCCCGGGTACCAGTCGAGCATATGGACACTCCCGGGATCGGAGTCGGTCCTGAGGTTTTGGTATATGCTCTCAGAGATATACGGGGCCATCGGCGCAAGCACTTCGATGAGTTTTCTCATGACGTAGTACATCGTCTCGTAGGCCTGGATCTTTTCGACCGCCTCTTCCTCGAGCCACATCCTCTGCCTGATAAGCTGGACGTACCAGCGGGAGATATCTTCGAGGATGCAGTTTATGATATTTCTTGAAGCCTTGTGGAGTTCGCAGTTTTCTATATCTACTGAAACCTGAGAACAGAGTGTGTTTGTCCTAGATATGATCCACCTGTCTTCGACCGGCATATCCCTGATGTTCTTCCTGACATAATCCGCGTTCCATACGCCGGATTCGCTTGTCTCGGGAGCGAACGAATCGAGTATCATATACGGCAGGGGGAACCTGTAGACATTCCAAAGGATGTTCATCGCCCTGTTTGTAGTCTTCACGCCCTCCCAGTTGAACTTGAGGTCGTCCCACGGGGCGCTTGCCGAAAGAATATACATGCGCAGGACATCTACACCTACCTTTTCTATGATCTCTTCTGGAGTTACTACATTGCCGAGGGACTTAGACATCTTCCTGCCATCGGAGTCGAGCGAGAATCCGTGCATCATTACCTTTTTGTACGGCGCACGGTCGAAGGCGATGGTCGATGCACCAAGTTGCGAGTAGAACCATCCTCTCGTCTGGTCCTGTCCTTCGGTTATGAAGTCTGCGGGCCAGAGCTTTTCGAACTGCTCCTTTTCTCTCGGATAACCGATGGTAGCCCATGATGCCATTGCAGAATCGAACCAGACGTCGAAGATGTCCTCGACCCTCTTCATCGTACCGCCGCAGGAACATCCGAACGTGATCTCGTCCACGTACGGCCTGTGCGGGTCTTCCAGGTGTGATCCCGCTCTTTCGTTTAGTTCGGCGATCGTCCCGAAGACCTCCTGCTTTCCGCATGAATCACATTTCCATACCGGGATCGGTATGCCCCAGTATCTCTGCCTTGAGATGCACCAGTCTCTGGAATCGGCGACGAAGTCGTGGAATCTCGCGCTTCCCGCCCAGTCGGGGTACCATTTGACCTTCGCGATCTCGTCGAGCATCTGCTGCTTTATACGCGGGATTGCAATGAACCACTGCTCTGTAGCACGGGAGATGATCGGATTCTTGCAGCGCCAGCAGTGGCCGTATCTGTGTGTGATCTTCATCTCAGCAAGGAGATAATCGTCGAGGACCTCGATTACCTTCGGGTTTGCGTCCTTCACATAAAGGCCTGCGAATTCACCCGCATCTACAGTCATCATACCCGTGCCGTCTACCGGGCAGAGGATGTCAAGGCCTTCTTTTTGGCCTACGAGGTAGTCGTCCCACCCGTGCCCGGGTGCGATATGGACCATTCCGGTATTCTCGAGGGTAACATAGTCTGCGGTCACGACCCTGTGAGTGATCTCCTTCTGCGCCGGGACATAATCTGCAAGAGGGGAGTCGTAAACGGTTCCGGCAAGTTCAGCTCCGGTAACCTTTTCGACAATATTGAAGTCAGAATATCTTCCTTTTCTGAGGACATCTTCCACGAGTTCGTCCGCGATCCACAGGTATTCGCGTTTCCCTTCTTTCTCCGCCTCCACCTTTGAGTAGATGAAGTCCTCTTTTACTGCGGTGGCTACGTTCCCCGGAAGTGTCCACGGGGTAGTCGTCCAGATCACAAGGTATTCGTTCTCTTTTCCTCTTATTGGGAACTTGACGAATATCGAGGGATCGGTCTCGTCCCAGTATTCAACCTCTGAGTCTGCGATCGCGGTTTCACAGCGCGGGCACCAGTTGACTACACGAAAACCTTTCTCCAGCAGTTTTTTCTCTTCGGCACGCTTCAGGACCCACCACGCGGATTCTACATAGTCGGGGCTGATCGTCTGGTAGGGATTGTCGAAGTCCATCCATACACCGAGGTTTTTGAACTGCTCGGACATGATATCCTTGTGAACGACCGCGAAATTCTTGCATTTCTCGATGAAGTTCGAGATCCCGAATGACTCGATGTCCTTTTTGGATTTGAATCCGAGTTCGTTCTCGACCCGGACTTCAATCGGAAGGCCGTGCATGTCGTATCCGGCGCGGTCTATGACATTGAGACGGTTCATCCTCCTGAACCTGAGGATTGTGTCTTTAAGGATCTTGTTCCATGCAGTCCCGAGATGTATGTGCCCTGTCGTGTATGGCGGTCCGTCTACGAAAAAATAGTCGGGGCAGTCCGATCTATGCTCTTTTACCTTCCGGTAGATCTCCTCGTCT
>NZ_KN360931.1:0-20855 GCF_000784355.1 Methanolacinia paynteri
CCCTGTTGATCTTGCATGCCCTGAAGAGCTGTTCGAGGACAATCAGCCTAACCATCTGGTGGGGAAATGTGAGCGGGGAGAGGCACCAGCGGTAGTTTGCTCTTTCTATGAGTTTTTCAGAAACTCCTAGGGTGCCTCCGATTACGAATACCAGCCGGCTGGAGGTCGAGAGTTCTGCATTTTTAAGAATTCCTGCAAGCCTCTCCGAATTCCAGAGGTCGCCTTTAAGGTCGAGAAGGACGACGATATCGTCGTCTTTAATTTTTTTTAAAATATTCTCCCCTTCGGTATCCAGAATCTTGTTTTTTACTTGTGCCGACATATTCTGCGGGATACTTTCGTCGGGCACCTCTTCCAGTGAAATCTTTACATAGCCAGAGAGTCTTTTTTTGTATTCCTGTATCCCGTCACGAAGAAAAGGTTCTTTCACCTTTCCTGAACCGGTAATCAAAACAGTCAGTGGCATCGCTATTTATCCGGCGTTCCGTTGATCCTCTCGAGTTCTTCCAGGGAGTTGATATTCATGAATGTCTCGAGATCCGGGTCGACATCCCTGAAAGATTCGACATCAACATATACTGCGTCAATACTTCGAATAAGGGATCTTATGGAGAGAGATTTATGTTCAACAAGGTATTCAGTCAGGGCCGATTTCCGGTAAACCGCATGGAGCGGTTCGATCATCTCTTCGTTCCATCTTGGAATTACTGCATCATGGCCGTTTATTGAATCAAAGAGTCTTGTTACGACTTCAGAATGGATGCAGGGCATGTCGCACGCTGTTACGAATATCAGTTCTCCGTTGCAGACTTGTATTCCCGCATGCATCCCTCCGAGAGGTCCGATCTTTTTTCTGATGTCACAGACAACGACGACACCTGAAATATCCTGCAGGTCCTTAAAACTGCTGCAGTGATCTTCGTCGCGTGCAACTACAATTATCTCGTCGGTGATCCCGGACAGGGAGTTGATAAGCCTCTGGATGAACTGCACCCCGTCATACCTGAACCTGTACTTCTCCCGGCCCCCAGCCCGTTTTGCCTCACCTCCTGCAAGAATAATTGCGCTTCTCAAAGATCCGTCCCCTTCAATTTATTTGTTCAGCGACTCCCTGAATTTGATCATATTTACAATCGTCCTGTTCACTGGAGTTTCGATATTATGGAGATTCCCTTTTTCAACAACCGCCCCGTTGATGAAATCGATCTCTGTCTTCTTTCCGGCTGAAATATCCTGGTACATGGAAGAGTGGTGTTCTGCCGTAGACGGGATCTGCTTATCATGGAGATACTGTAGGTATTCATCCGGTGACGACCATTCGAGGGTTACTCCTTCCGCCCTGCACACTTCAAAGGCTTCATGGACGATATTCTTTATCACAGCCCATGCATTCTCATTCAGGAGTTCGCCGTATGGAACCTGCATAATTGCGCCGATGGGGTTTAATGCGCAGTTATAAAGGGTCTTTCCCCATAGGGCTCCCCTGATGTTTTCATCGGTGATTACATCAATTCCGGCTTTTTGGATGATATCTGCAAGAGAGTTTACATCATCATCAAGACCGGACGGGAAACGGCCGAGCCTCATAGGTGCGGCCTGAACCGAGACATGAACCTCGCCGTCTCCTTTCCACTCAAACCCCGTAATTATCATCCCGCCGATAACCCTGTCGGTGAACTCCGAGATGATCTCCTCGTTCCCGATCCCGTTCTGGAGACTAATAACGTTTGAATTTTTTATAGCTTCAGAGTTCGTCCGGCAGATCTCACGTGTGTCCTGCGATTTCGATGTAATGAATATATAATCGAATTTTTCGTCCGGGGGAAGAGTCTCTCCGCATGGGAATCTGAAATTGTGCTCTCCCCAGATGCCGGTAAGGATCAGCCCCCGTGATTGTATTGCGTCCGAATGCCTTTTACGGCAGACTGCATAGACGTCGCATACGCGTGACAGCATTCCTGCTACAGAGAGGCCCACCGCACCGGCTCCCAAAAATGCAATCTTCATAATTCTTCCAGTTTATTTTTGTCTTTTTTGGTAATAGGAGTAGTGCTGTTTTTCTTTTCCATCTCAAGCAGCGCCTTCTTTATATCGATCTCCGGTGTAAAGCCGCCGATCCCGTTTTTTGCAACAACTCTGTGGCATGGAATGATCAGCGGTGTCGGGTTTCTTCTCATGGCGACACCGATCGTTCTGGCATGAAAACCTGTCTCGGCGCCGATCTCAGAGTAGGTTCTCACTTCACCATATGGTATCTCTCTCACTGATTCGTAGATCTCCCTATACGGGTGGCCGTCGGATAATGCGATCGATTTCAGGCCGGCGATTTGCATGCTTTTTCCTTTGACAAACTGCCTGATCGGTGGGGGTATGTAGCTCTCATCGCCTTTACGTGAGAACTGGATCCTGTAAATCGTATCGCCGCTCCATTCGACGTGAACCCACCAGTACCCGAAACGGCAGGCCCCCTTTCTCATTACCATCTTTCAATATCCTTTGTAAATGATGAGAGGTTGCACTCGATAAGCTCTTCCTGCATCCATTCGGGAAGGCCTTTCCTGATCTTCTTATCGAGAAATCTCGATTCACCGAGGACAAGAATGCCTCTGTCTTCAGGAGTCCTTAGAACCCTGCCCAGTGCCTGAAGGGCCTTGTTTATCGCCGGCAGCGTATATGATATGAACTCTCCTTCTTCCCCGAACCTGTTTTTGAAGTACTGGATGATCATCCTCCTGACTTCATTGTATGGTGCAAGCGGAAGGCCGATAACAAGTGCGCCGTTTAAAAGTTCGCCCCTGTAGTCCAGGCCTTCGCTCCATTTTCCCCCGCATACCCCGAAGATAATTCCCGATTTGCCGGAGTTGGGGAGTGAGAGGAATTTCTTCAGGTCTTCTGCTGCAGTGCCGGTATCCTGCGATTCGATGAACACCTCTTTTTTATTGAATTTCGAGGGAAGGTCTTCCGAGTAGATATTCAGGAGCTCATATGACGGGAAATATACGGCGAGGTTTCCTTTGAGGCCGGCAAAAGACCTGATGTAACCAAGAATCCGTTCGTGGTTATCCGGGTCTTTTCTCATGCTGTATGCCGATGTAATATCGCCTGCGCAGAAGACCATCCGGTTCTTCTTCGGAAATGCGTTCGGAAGAGAAAGAGTGGTCGCATCCGCATCCCTGAAGTACAGTTTCCTGAAGCTCTCGACAGGCGACAATGTTCCGCTTATCATTATTATCGATGCATGGAGGCCGGCGATATCTCTTAATGTCGAAGACGGATCGATGTTCTGAACCCTCAGCGAGATTACGTCTTCGTCTTTTCTGTAGATGGAAAGGTAGGCCGGATCGGTTCCTGCCTGGAGTATCCGTAGGAAGAACTCCATGATTCTTTCTGTCGGAATCTCCCTGAAATCTCCTTCCTGGAACTTCTTCTCCCGGATTGCCTCGTAGATTCTCAGGAGGTCATCGACGATATCATCGAGCCTGTTGTAGATCGATCCCCTGAGAAGGAACTTCGAGAACATTACAGGATCGAACCAGTCCTCCGCCTTCGTCGATCTCTTCAGGCTCTCCATGAATGCGGTCACCTGCGGGAGCATTGCGGCGATCGATTCGACTCCCCCGATCCTTCCTCTCATGTGGGCCAGTTCGTTCTGCGAAAGTTCGACCGTTCTTTCATTGATGCTGACACTCTGGATGCTCTGGATGGTGTCTCCGCAGTTGTGAGCCTCGTCTATCAGCAGAATTGTCTGAGACGGCTCTATGTTCAGCGACTGGTACATCTGTTCCCTTATCGTTTCGCTGAAGAGATGGTGGAAGTTCATCAGTATGACGTCCGCATCCCTCGCACCCTGGAGCATAACCTCATACGGGCATAACTCTCCGCACATCTCATGAATCTTTTCAGGAGGGACGAGCGACTTTGATACCTGCTCTGCCTTTGTTCTCAGGAGATTCGAAGGGGTCATCTTCAGCCCGTCGTTCTCGATAAATACCCTTGACCTGATGAAATACGGGCACAGGAGGGGATGATCGCGATCCTGTCTCTTGAGCTGGTTCTTAATCACCGGATCGCCGGCCGGCATCAGGGAGCCCTTATGTGCACGGTCGCGCATCAGCGACGATGAGAATGCCTTCAGGCCCTCGCACATCCTGTAGACGTCCCCGTCGATTCCCATCGGGCACATGTTTCTCTTCCCGACAAGATATGCAACCTTCAGGCGGCTTTGCTTCTTTTTGATGAGTTCCAGTTCGCGCAGAAAAATATTGAGCTGACTGATCGTCCTCACGGCTATTATTATCTTTTTCCCGTTGGCTTTTGCGAGTAGTGCGGAGACCACACTCGATTTCCCGCTTCCTGTCGGTGCGTCGATTAAGCAGATCCGGCCCTCTTCGGCGCAGAGCCCTGCCGTATTCAGCATCTCTTCCTGGTACGGGCGAAAGGATTCGTAAGGAAACCAGTCTTTCAGACCTTCCATTATATACATATTTTATGTGGATCAATTTGTATTATTGCGTTTAGAATGCAATTCATCTTCCGGGTGTTCTATGGAAAAGCTGTACAGATCTGAAAAGAACAAAATTCTCGGCGGTGTCTGCGGCGGGCTTGGCCCTTATCTTGATATCGACCCGAATATTCTTCGTATATTGTGGATACTGTTCTGTTTCTTCTACGGAGCAGGTATTCTTGCATATATCATCGCGTGGCTGATACTTCCAACTGAATCGGAGAAGGATGTCATCGATGCCGAGTATACGATAAAGGAATAGAGGCTCTTCGTTGTTTCATGTGGGTAAATAACTGCCCTAAGATGCTCCGCATTTTCTCATTCTCACATGTTTTTGGAGCCCGGAAATGCTTTGCATTTCCTCATCTTCACATACTTTCAGATATTACATACATGGCACTGCTATATTGCTCCAGATCTTACTCGGGCAACCCCGGCACCGGCGGCTAGGCCGCCGGACGGCCCCTGCCCAGGAGCCTTGCCCTAAGATAGTTCTCTCGCGGCACGCTCAGGGGACCGGCAAGGGTCCCCTAAGCTGTTGAATTTGTGTTTTGATATATTCCGTTCCGTACACGCCATGAGTTTACCGCTTCCCGCCGCTCAGGGGATACTCGTCTATCCCCTGAGTGGCCTTTCGCAATGGAGAGGCCCCGGGGTCAGGGCCGATCTGCGAGCCTGCTGTGCAGCTCGCGGCGAGGGGTTGTCAAAGTTAGTGAGACTTGCTTTTATGCCCACATAGATTAGCGAAGAGCTGGAATAGGGAATACTCGGTTGCACCTTTTTACCCAACTGATTTTATCGATAAATACCAATATATAAACCACTATGGCAATACACCCGATAGATTTTCGCTACGGAACTCCGGATATGAAGGCAGTCTGGAGCGAGGAAAACAGGTTTGCCGCTATTGTAAAGTCTGAAGTTGCACTTGCGAAGGCACAGGCAAAACACGGGATGATCCCTACCGATGCATCGGAAGATATAGCGGCAAAGGCAAAAACCGCCTCGCTTGAAAGAGCCAAGGAGATCGAGAACGAGATAAACCATGATATGATGTCGATCGTAAGAGCGATAACCGAGGTGTGCGGGGACTCGGGGAGATGGATACATTACGGTGCGACATCGAACGATATTCTCGATACTGCAACAGGTATTCAGGTAAAGGAAAGTCTGTTCCTGATTGAGGCCAAGCTCAGGGCGCTTCTCGCGATTCTCCTGAAGAGAGCGGACGAGACGAAGAACCTGGTCTGTGCGGGAAGAACCCACGGGCAGATCGGAGTGCCGACGACATACGGCCTGAGATTTGCAATCTGGGCAAGCGAGGTGGGAAGGCATATAGAGAGACTCGAACAGCTCAGGCCGCGTGTTGCAGTAGGACAGATGACCGGAGCGGTCGGGACGATGGCCGCGATGGGAGACAAGGGCTACGATGTCATGGTCTCCATGATGGAATATCTTGAACTCTTTCCGGTCGATGTCTCCAACCAGATAATCCAGAGGGACAGGTACGCCGAGTACTTCATGCTCCTCGCCAATATCGCAACAACCCTCGACAAGATCGGAATCGAGATCCGGATGATGCAGAGATCAGAGATCGGGGAGATGGAGGAGTCCTTCGGCAAGATGCAGGTCGGATCCTCGACAATGCCGCACAAGAGGAACCCGATAAAATCCGAGCAGGTCTGCGGTCTTGCAAGGATCGTTCGTTCTTTCGTCGAGCCGTCTCTTCTGAACAATACACTCTGGGACGAGCGTGATCTGACGAACTCTTCCTGCGAGAGGGTCACGTTCCCCGAGTCGTCGATACTGGCAGACCATATACTCGCGGTTATGATCAAGGTTCTTGATGGTGTAAAGATCAACGAGGCAAACATCAGGCGTAACCTTAACCTTCTCCACGGGGTGAATATGGCCGAGTCGGTTATGATCGAACTTACAAAGTCAGGAATGGACAGGCAGGAGGCTCACGAGCTTATCAGGGTTTCGAGCATGACAGCGATAGAAATGCAGAGGCCGCTTGCCGGAATCCTTATGGAAAACGAGACTGTTGCAAAATACCTGTCTGAAGAAAGAATCAATGAACTCCTGGACCCTGAAAATTATATCGGAACCGCCGTATGGCAGGTTGAAAATGTTATTAAAAAACTGACTCCTCTTTCAATCTGAAAAAAATATCTTTTTCCTTAATTCTTTCGACCATTCTCCGATCTCTCTCCAGTCCCTAAAGTCGCCTGCCTGCTTTTCTCCGAATATTCCTCCCAGTCTTTCTTTCACAGGAAGGTTTTCCGGCGCCACTTTCCCGGCGAACATCCCGGTATCTACGATGTCGACGATGTTTGTGATCTTCTGGATGATCTTTTCGGTTTGGAGTATCTTTTCGTCGTCCTTGTTCCTGAGCGTTCTCCCGACAACGAATAACGCGACTTTCCTTTTATCGAGCCAGTCCCTGTGAAGGTCTGCAAAGCTGACTACTTCCGGGAGGACATTGTTGTCATAGATCGGGGTTCCTATGACGACGAGTTTGTAAGGTCTGACATCGTCCACGTTCTGTATTTTCTTTACTTCAGCCTTGAATCCGGCATCTGAAAAAGAATTTCCTATGGACCATGCGATATCGGCGGTGGAGCCGTGTCTTGTTGCATATGTAACAAGAACATCAGCTTTTTCTTTTGTATAAGCTCCCCCGTTTTTTACTTTGGGCCTTTGCGCTCCGTTTTTTGTCAGCCTGTCCCATTCCCCGGAATTATCTTTGGCCGCTGTTTTCTTTGGATTTTTTTGTGTCTCTTTGACCGCGATTGCCCTGATCTTTTTCCCCTCGGGAGTTTTTACCCAACCGTATGCTGCGACTCCCGAAAGGACGATGAGGTCTGCGATATACGGGACGAATTTTGTATTGAGCATCTGCTGGTTTTCTTCCAGCTGCCATTCTTTAAGGATTTTTTCAAGAACTACAGGGCCACCGGAGTCTTCTTCGGCTTCGAGAGAAACGACACCTTCGGAGAGAACAAGATCAACCGCCTTTTTAATAAGGCTGAATTCGAAAGGCAGTTCGATCGAGCCTTCCGGTTTTATCGTTATATACTCTTTCTCACGGTTTATATCGGTGATTTCAAACTCTCCCGCATCACTGTCACCGAAAAGAGAACGCGGGGAAGATATCACCTCTCCTTTGTTTTTTTCAAGAAATTCGATTATTTTTTCAGTTCCGTTCATTGTAATACTCCCCGCTGCACTCCGGGTTTCACCTATACCAGTATTAGCCTTATTTTTAATAATATTCTCCTGAT
Organism: Methanolacinia paynteri; assembly: GCF_000784355.1. Classification (NCBI taxonomy): domain Archaea; kingdom Methanobacteriati; phylum Methanobacteriota; class Methanomicrobia; order Methanomicrobiales; family Methanomicrobiaceae; genus Methanolacinia; species Methanolacinia paynteri. The sequence continues at coordinate 7,792 of NZ_KN360931.1, forward strand.
CGTGTTATTTTATCATAACACTTGCATTTTCATCAAAAGGGTTCATCCTGAGGGCAAGAGAGAATAAATACGGGTAATTCGCTTTCAGGTATTTCATGTACTCCAGCCACTGCACGATCAGCTGCCCGAATACCCTGTCGATATCTCCTTTCAGGTGTACGAGGTCTTTTTCAGGGCAGATAGTGAGGTCGTGCCTGTGATGGAGCTCTTCAGTAAGATGAAATACCGCTCTTAACAGTTCTGTGAATGTTTCGTTTTCAAGCAGCATCGGATTTTCAAGCATTCTTACAAAAAAATCCTCTTTTTCGACGAGAAATGATTTTAATTTGCCCAGATCGATGTTGCAGATCTCGATCTCGAAGGACATGCCTCTAAGTTCTCTGGATCTTTTATCGAAATCCTTGCCAGACCATTCCGGATTGATATGAAGTTCTTTTCTATAGGGGAATGCCTCGCCTGCACTAGTCGCAAAGCACCGGAGAAGACGGCTTCCAGCAACACTGAAGAAGGTGCCTATGACCATGTTCATCTTCTCAAGCTTCCTCCGTGTCTCTCTTGTCTCGAGCATCCTGTGGATTACAAGAGTGACTATCAGTACTTCGATGGGTAAAAACGCAAGTTCGTGAAGTGCGAAGACGCCGATATGATGAAGGTCGTGAAATGCAAGGTAATGGATGTAATATAAAACTACTGAGGCGGCGATAAGTCCTGCCGCAAGTGATATCAGCCAGTTTTTATCTTCCATCTCAACCACTTTATTTTTGTTTATCTTTTTCTTCTTTTAAATTATTGCAGGTCTTAATGACCCAGTCTTTTATTCTTCCGGGGTCGATGTAGTCACCGTCCTGTATCTTCGCCATTTTTACAAGCTGAAGATCGCTTTCATTAAGGAGATGACGCGAAATTCTCCCTGCAAAGAATCCTGACTCAAAGGGAATGATGTATTGCGAAATCTCATCGATTGCGAATTTTGCCTTCAAAAGGTTGTGCTCGTTCGGTTCTGCAATCGTGATTCCGGTCGTGAAGACAATCACCGGTATCCTGTTCAGTTCGTTCTTCCTTGACTGTACAAACTCCCTTGCTTCTGGAAGCCATTTTCCGAGATGAAGAGGGCTTCCGATAAATACCGCGTCTATATCGGAGAGATCGATCTTTTCCATCAAACCAGATATCATAACATTGTATCCGAGCTCCGATAACTGATCACCTATTATTTCGGCGACTTCTTTTGTCGAACCGTATCTTGTTGCATAAACGACGAGGATTTTCTTCTTCTTTTCCATTTTGATCAACACCTGTAGAAAATATTGTATATTTGTCTGTTATTTTTGTGGAGATCGATGTTAAAATCGATACCTTTCACAATAATCTGATAAATAATGGTTATTATATTATTTGTATGCCAGTTATTAATTGTCAGTTGGATCTTTTTGGTGATAAGATGATAAAGCACGTTAAATTGTTCACGATGGCATTCTTAATTTTTATATCTCTGAATATTGCAGCCGTTTCTGCGGTTGATGAGGTGTATCTTGGAAACTCCGTTGATCTGAGAGGATCATGCACTTCGGATTACATATATCTTTTTGTAACCGGTCCGAATCTGCCTTCAAACGGTGCAAATCCTGAAAATATTCATGAGGAGGTAGTGTCCGGTGATGAATCGACTTTTGTTGTTGTTAAGGCGTTTAACAACAGGTGGAGTTATACCTGGGATTCCAGGACAGGAGACGGGGTCCCTGACGCAGGCATCTATACTTTTTATGCAGTTGAAAGGCCTCTCGGAAGAAACGATCTCAGCGGCGCCGAATATTCTGCCAGGTCGGTTAAGCTGATTGATCCTTCCATCTCCGTATCGGGCATATCGTCATCCGATAATTCAGGTTATTCCATCTCTTCCGAAACCCAGAAACAGACTGCAATGCCAACACCAACTACAACTAAAAAAGTTACAGCCAGGCCGACTACTGTAAAAGCGACTGAACTGATCACCGCGACTCCTACGGAAACTCCTGCCGCAGGTATTCCTCCGGTCGTATTGATTCTGTCCCTTGTACTTTCTTTGTTTATTGTTATCTCCGGGAAAAAGAGATCATGACTTGGTATTGATGGAATTTTTTAATAATTTTTTAATTTAAATAATTGGACGTGGAGCATAACTTTTGTCCGAACTGTGGAGAGGAACGGGAATTTAAGGGGCAGAGATCTACACAAACTGCGGATTTAATGAACCTCCTTCATCTGAAAAGAAGATATATGCAGGTTTCTGGATTCGTTTTGGGGCATATGTCATTGATACGATAATTATTGGAGTCGTTTGTTCCGTCGTGGTGTTTCTTGCTTTTATGTTGATGGGTTCTGGTGCCTGGATCGGGGCCTTGGCATATATCTTTTGCATATTTTTTTTGGCTTTATTTTGCATGCCAGGAGAGTTCATCGAAACAGACGACAATCGGAAAACGGGCTTTTGGTCTTGTAGTCACCGGTTCTGAATACCGGAGGGTCTCTTTTGGCAGAGCAATTGTCCTGTGGATTGTCAAAATACTCTATGCACTTATATTGTACATCGGGTTCATTACGATCGGTTTTACCAGGCGCAAACAAGGCCTTCATGATATGGTTGCAGGTAAATATGTCTGGGACAAAAGCCGGCTTTAAATGCTTTTTCAATAATAAGATTTCAAATAATCAAAATATTTACAAAAAGCCGAAAACAGGATTAATTATTGATCCGGTTACAGGCATCCTAAAAAACTGTTTATGGAACCGGTCGAAGTGCTACGGCCACGGGTATTTCGGTCTGATAAAAAAAAGGAAATTTTGATCTTTTTTTATGCACTGTCGTAGATCAGGCAGATGTACCTTGCCATAAATACGGTGAATGCGGGTGCCACGATTAAGATCAATATCGGGCCTATGTAAGGGATCATCATCAGAATCATAGCGATTATTCCGATAATAATCTCCACAACAAGCAGCTTAATGAAGAGGTTAAGCCAGCCGATGCTCTTGATCTTTGCAAAAATTTCGTGGAAATTAAATGCCTCTCCGAACTTCTCCTCTCTTGCAAACCTGACAACTGCAATCACGGCAATAAGGGTGAGAATGATTGCAACGATCACGGTTATCAAAAGTCCGATTCCGCCGACCGCAATCGCTCCTGTAACATTGCCCGAGAATCCCATCATTACAGCCGGAAGGATGAAGATGAATGCAAGAATCCAGACAGGAATCATGTAGACAAAGTTGATGATGAAATACAAAATTCCGTCAATAAGGGTCTTTACCCAGTTCCCAGGTTCGGGTGCCGGTTTTTTGCCACGCATTACTTCCAGTGAATATCCCATAATCAGCGGGAATATGATACTGCATATGATCAGGACAATCCATCTGACCCATTTTCCGATAAAAGCTTCTTTTGTAAACTCAAAAGAGTCTCCTAACATATCTCCTATACCCAAATTTACACCTCCTATAGAGATAATAGAATAGAAAACTCATAAATATAAAAAGCAATCGGTTTTTTAGGGGAAAAAGTCCTGCAGGTTACAGATTTCTTTAATCTCTTAAAGTAAAACCGTTTAATTCACATGAACCCTTGCACCCTTCCTCGTCTGTTTCTATAACCCTGTAGGCATCAGCAAGAACGGACGCCTGCGCAAGAGACCCCGCAAGGAGTACAGCTTCCAGAATTTCGTCTTTAGTCGCTCCTTTTGCTTTTGCTGCCCGCATATGATATTCTGTACAGTGAGGACAGTTGAGTGCAGCGCCTACGGCAAGGCATATCAGTTCAACAGTCTTGGGTTCAAGGGTGCTGGTCTCGGTAACTGCGCATTTATATAGAAGGTGGGAGATAAGAACTTCCGGCTTCTTGGCCATCTTTTCATATATCAGGGGTATCTCGCCGGTTTCTCTTTCAACTCTTTCAAGAAGTTCTTTTGCGGATTTTTCTTTCCCTGTTTCTGCAATCTTTTTCAGTGAATTCTCGAAGTCCAATTCTTTCACCTTCGTCTCCCAATATAATTTGTGTTTATGCAAAGTTATTTGCATTCATACTATTATTTTTGTATCGGAAAAAGGTTTAATCCGAATCCATATGTAATTGCGCATTCTTGAAGGCAGGAGATCTGCAACATCCTTAACTTTAATTCCGTTCTCGATCTCGATATCTCCGATCATTCCTGAGAAGTTGTCATACGGGATCTTTACTCTCAATCCTGCGATCTGCACTGTCACCGGAGTAGGATGGGTTGAAGTCTCGCTAAGTCCAAGTTCCTCGTCGATTGCTGCCATCAGCCTCGCAGGCGAGATTGATAACGGGTCCTTTGCTATCTCCTCTCTTCTCTTTTCAAGAACGCCCGACACCTCCTCGACGAGCCTGTCGAGGAATTCAATCTCACCCTCCTGCTTCTGCGTCCTGTGGCCGATCCTTCCGATTCCTCCCACATATCCTTCTACAGGCGGGTCTGCAAGTTTCTTCAGGTTCTTTGTATTCGGTCCGCCTGTAAGAATTATCGGAACCCTGATTCCTCTCCTGAGTGCGGGAAGTTTGTACTTGATACAGGATTCAAAATTTCCAAGCAAAAATACCGCACAGTCATGCTCGTTGATAACATCCCTTTCTTCTATATTCAGGTTGGCGATTCTCTTGCCGAATCCGCGTGCAAGACCGATCATATTCGTCTTGGCACCTGCCCGTCTCAGGTATTCCGCGGCGTCGCACGAAGTATGCGGGAGATGATGGATTTCAAGGCTTGGGGTTACGACTGCAATCTCTGTTCCTACAAGAGGCGCTTCGATTACTTCTCCTCCGAGGGGGCGTCCTGTTTTTCGTATAAGCTCGATGTCTTCCCTGGGAACGAGGGACTGAAGGATAACTTCCTGTGCAATCATGTGCTTCTGGACTACATAGCCGCCGAGATCATCGATAAGATCCACGATGATGTCATGCCTGAATACCCCGCCTTTGTACGTGATCGGGACAAGGACCATTTATTTCCCCTCCTTCAAAATTTTGATCTTATCGGAGATTAGCTGGTCAGCCATATCTTCCGGAATCGTGTTCTCGCTGGCAATGTAATAGAAGATCGATTTGTCAAGCCCTTCCTTCCTGATCCTGAATCCTTCGGGTGCAATCCACTGCATGGCGTATATTATATCCTTGTAGATATTCTCCCTCTGGTCGAGGACGACGATATTCTCGATCTCTTCGATGGTTTTGCCTTCGGGACTTAGAGTGATCGTAAACCTATCCGGCTGGTCTACGTTCTCTCTTCCGTATTTGCTCCATAATTTCGAGAGAAAATTGGAGAGGTGCGTTTCGTCGCCGATGTCGATTACAATCTTTCCTTCTTTCTCCATTATGTTCGTAAAGTCTCCTGCCTTTATCAGTCCGGGCATCTTACGGATTTGGCCGACGGCAAGGAAAAGCGGAAATTCGGGGTCGATGTAGATCTGAAGCCTTGAAATGATCGAGAGGAGATTTAGATCCTTCAGTATGTCCGATGCGATCTCAAGGTAGACATTGCCCCCTTTCTCTTCGCTGCATTCCATTTCAAAGTAGTCAAGAGCCATAATTAACCTTCTTTTAAGAACCCTGATGAAAGAAGGGCCGATCCCACCGATCCGATATACTGTGAATACGGAGGAACGATAATCTCAGTCTGCAGGAGTCTCCCCATCTCCTTTACAAGACCTTCAATAAGGGAGGTTCCGCCCACCATGATAACTGGTTCCTTGATATCGACCTCCTGGAGCTGCTGCTCGAATACCTGTTCGGCGACGCTGTGGCATGCGGCTGCGGCGACATCCTCTTTCGTATGTCCTTCGGCAAGAGCATTTACGAGGCTCTGCGTACCGAATACGATGCAGTAGCTGTTCATCGGGACATTCCTTGACATTCCGGCGACTGCAAGGGGGCCGAGTTCAGTTATATCCACGCCGAGCCTTTTTGCGGTCATCTCAAGGAACCTGCCTGAAGCTCCGGCACAGATCCCTCCCATTGTAAAGGTTCCCGGTATCCCGTCCTGTACGGATATCGCCTTGTTGTCCATCCCGCCTATATCGATAACTGTCGCCTCGCCATGCTGGCGGTCTGCGAGATACACTGCACCCTTTGAGTTGACAGTCAGCTCCTCCTGGATCAGGTCTGCCTTCATCTTATGCCCGATAAGATACCTGCCGTATCCCGTGGTGCCAATCGCTTCGATGTCCTTCATCTTGAGACCGGCCTCCTCGAGTGCGGTTTTTACGACACTCTCGGCGCTTTTCATAACTTCGGTCGTTGGTGTCCACCCTGTACCGACGATCTCGTTGTCCTTCATGACGACGGCCTTTGTGGTTGACGAACCTGAATCCACCCCGAGGGTGATTCCGACCTGTTTTTCTCTTGCAAGGAGTGCTCTTCTTCTTGCGATTGTTGTAAGTGCCTCCATTCTTGTAAGGAGAGTTCCTGCCGTCGTTCTCTCTGTAAAGGAGTAGCTGACTACAGGAAGCGAGGAGTTGTTGTGAATATATCTCCTGAGTTCGTTTCTAACTATTGCCGCTTCGGAACAGCGGAAGCACGTCGCGATGAATACGGCATCGGCATCGACTGCACCGTCGACAAGCGCTTTTGCCCTTGCGATTGCGAGTTTCAGATCGCCGGACCTGGCGTCGAGGCCGAACTCATCGTACGCCTTTTTAATATCTTTCAGTGTTACGTCAGGGAAGAACATCTCCGCATTGACCATCGAAGCGGCCTCGTAGATCTCTTTCTGGACTCCGCTGTGTTCAGGTCCGCATGAAAGCTGTGCCACTCTTACAGGTTGTTCCGTCATTTTTTGCCATCTCCCTTCTTTTTGGGGATATTTTCCAGAAATTCTTTGATTGCCGTAACGAAGGCCAGTCCTTCATCTTCATTAGAGGGGTACCTTATATCCAGAACAGGAATGTCCTTTCTTTGCCTGACCAGGAATTTTACAAGTTCGTTCGTCCTTGCGCATCCCATGCAGCCGAAGGCAAGATCTGCCTCGCTGATTATTATTGCAGCCTCGGCCTCTTCGATGAGCGGCCCGAGGAGTGCCATTCTCCCCCTGACCCCCGACGGGACCTCGACTGCAGCATATTTGAGGCCCTTCTTTGGGTCTTCCGGGGTCATCTGGAGAGGAGGTGAATCCAGTCCGGGTGTCTGTACTCTTTCTCTTATCGGAATTGCCGCACCAAGTGCTTCATGGCCGAATCTTTCGACCATATCCGAAAGGATCAGGCTTGTCGAGGGGTATATGAATATCTTTGCCATTGCTGTCACGCTCCTTCCGATTTAATAATTTCAACCAGTTTTTTTGCAGGCAGGCTCTCTTCTTTATGCTGGATCTGCTTGATCATCTTTTTGTCCGCTTTTCTGCCGTCGTATAATCCTTCAAGGCCCTTTGAGACATATCTTACCAGCCCCATCTCAAATTCGTGGCCGTAATAGCCGGGCCTTGCCCCGCCTAGATTCGCCCTGCACCGTCTTGGATCTCCGGGTGGAAATCCCCTGTCTTTGGTGAAAATATGAGCAGGGTCCATCTTGCGGAGCTCGTCGGTTATAGTTTTTACTTCTGAAGGACTGCCTGTTATCTGGAGGCCGAAACAGGTCTCCTTTACAAGAACTCCGTGAGAGATCTCGTACGCCCTTATGACAAGCTGCTGGGGAGTGATGCTGGGGGATTCGACGAATACATATCTTGTAAGCGATCCCTGGTACAAAGTCTTGTTCTGGTTGAGAATATTCATCCGGATTCCTCCTTGAAATAGATCGTTTCATTTTCCTTTAGCGAATCCAGTTTTTCGGGGTCGAGAACGGTTCCGAGAATATTTGTCCCTTCAAACGGCTCGGAAGTGGGCCCGAACTCCCTGTTCGGGTTTCTCCTGATTCCTATCAGGCCTTTACCCTTTCTCGAGTCGTTTGTAATCGCAAGCGAATTTGCGGGAACTTCATCCGTGGGAAGGTTTTCGAGATTGATTGTAATCTTCTGCGGGATTTTGGGCTTGAAGAGAGCGACATCGTCATATTTGAAGATCAGGGGAAGGCTGCCTATATTATACCACCTGAGGCCGGTCAGCTCCCTGAATATCCTGCATGTACGCGGAGCGTTTTTATCTTCCAGCCTTATGTTTATCACATGCCCTTCGGACACTGTTCTGACTGAAACCTTTCCCTCCGATAAAATTCCCATTGTTGTCGGAGGGGTTTGTTCGACGACAATCCTGTCGGGGCCGTTGTCGTCGTAGTCGATCGAAATTTTTCTCTTTTTCGCTGCAGCGATTGCATCTTTTATTCTCATTCCCCTTAGATCGATCTGCGGGGGTGTCACTACTACATGAAGCCGATCTTCTTCCGACGCAAGTTTTGCGAGCTCCAGTCCGTGTTCTATCCTTCCTGTCGTCGTATGCGAGGGGCTGCTCGGGAGATCCTGGAGATATATGTAGACGCTGCCGGCCTTTCTCCCGGATGTTCGTACAGTTACATTTCCTTCAAGGCGGGGATTTTTTATCTCATACGGCACGATACTGTCTTTCAGCCTTTCGTCAGAGATGAATGTGCTTGATTTGAGATTAACTTCAAATTTTTCTTTCGAAAGTGCATGAAGCATGTGTTCTACACTGGCCAAACCGGTCGGGTCGATCGCATCTTCATTGAAGCCGGTTGCAGAAATTTCCAGGCGGGATACTACCTCCATTCCGTCTTCAAGAGGAAGCGACCTGTCTTTTGTCGTAAAGGAATTTCCTGTCTCTATTCTGCTGATTATTCTTTCGGAATTCGTAATCAGGCTGCCCGTCTTCCATCTCCCGAGAACACCCAACCCGCTTACGACTTTTCCTACTATTCCTCCCGATTTATCAGAACCGTGATCGGCGATGTGGTCCGCTCTTGAGAAGATAAGATATGAATTGTCGGGATCATAACCTCCGCATCCGAGGATCAGGTCGCCTTTCGAATACCTGTGTGCGTTTTTGTCAGGTTTTATTTTACTTGAGAACGGTCCGAAAGAAGCAGAATAACGGTCGTCCCACTTTATCTTCATCGGGAGCAGTTCTTTTTTTTCGAATAAGGATGTTAGGAGTTCCCTGACGGCAGGGGGGGCTCGTTCGTCTTCAAGCTCGATCGTCACTTCCCCTTCATCGGTAACGATCCTGAAACTGCCTGTCGTCACCTCTGAAGATTCCGAGGGCTTAATGATTGCAACTGAAAAATCCGGGGACAATTTGGGGATTAGATCTTCAAGAAGAGATCCGTCCTCCATCTCCATCCTCTTCCCGTCGAGGATGATATTTATCAATGAGATCACCTCAGGCGCTGGAATTTGCCATTATTTCTTTTTCTTCCTGTGTCAGGTATTCGAGGACTTCATTCGTCGGTCCGATCTTGACAATCTTTCCGTGGCGCATAAGGGCTGCCCTGTCGCAGATATCACGCACAAAATCCATGTCATGCGATACTACGATGAAAGTCTCGTCGATCTCCTCTCTTGCATGCATGATGGAATGTTTAACGTCGATTTTTGTAATAGGGTCCATGGTTCCGGTTGGTTCGTCGAGAAGGACGATCCTGGGCTCCCTGATCAGGACCTGCGCGAGTGCTACCCTGTGTTTTTCGCCTTCGCTCAACTGGCTGGGCATCCTGTTGAGGATCTTGTGGCTTTTATCCTCGCTGAATCCTGCCATCTTGAGTGTTATGATGGCTTTTCTCATCGCAAGCTCTTTGGGGAACTCAAGCCCGATTGAATCGGTAAGGTTGTCGAGGATGGTCCTGTGGGGATAGAGATCGTATTCCTGGTGCAGAAGGCCCACGTATGATTTGGCACGCCCCCTGTTCTGGATGCCGGGTTTGGTCATATCTATCCACTGCTCGCCGATCCTGATATTCATCTCTCCGCTCGTAGGCTCGATAATTCCTGATATGATCCTTGAAAGGGTTGTTTTTCCTGCACCGCTCGTACCTATGATCCCGAATATTTCCCTTTCTGCTACACTGAATGACACTCCGTCGACAGCCTTTATCATTCCCCTGTCGACCGTGATGTATCTCTTGACGACATCTCTTGCCTGGAGAATGCTCTCGCCGAGAATCCCTTTTTCGAATGTTTCAGTGTCTGTTGCATCTTTTAGGAAGGTCTTGACGATCTTCTTTGGATCTCCGATATCTTTGATGGCGCCGTCTTCCAGGAGAATTGCTTTGTGGCAGATATCCTCGATGATCTGCGAAAAATGTGAGGAGACAACCATTGCCATGTCGTTATTTGCCGATGCCTCCGAGAGCATCTCGTGTACTATGTCGGCGGTTCTCGGGTCGAGAGTTCCTGTTGGCTCGTCGGCGCATAACATGAAGGGCTCCTTTGCAAGCTGTCTTGCGAGAACAACCCTCTGTTTTTCACCTCCTGACAGGTCCCTTGCTATATGCATCATCCTGTGCGAGAGCCTGACCTCGTCAAGAAGGTCCGCCGCTCTTGAAACCTGCTGTTCTCCCGGGTATCCTATGTCGCTTAAGGCATGCATTACGTTTTCAATTACCCTGTCGTCTCCGTAGAGGGCGAATGTGCGCTGGAACATGATCGCGGTTCTTCTCATTATCCTGCGCTTCATTCTTTCATTTTCGGGCGCCCAGAAATCGACGTCCTCAGGCTTCAGGGTGCCCCCGCATTTGGGGCATTTCGCGCCTGCTTTGCTTGGAGGTTCGACATTCTGGCATTTTTCACAGGCGGCAATATGAAAGATTATCGATCCTGATGTGGGGGGCGTATCCACACCTCTCATAAGATGCATCAAAACCGTTTTTCCCGCTCCGCTTCTTCCGATTATCCCCAGAATTTCGCCTTCTTCCATTTCAAAATTAATATTCTTCAGGACAGGGTTCCCGTCGAATTCCTTGGATAAATCCTTTACAGTTATTAATGGAGCCATAGGACAAGACCTCTTATTAAATACTACTGTAGCTTTTTTATCTTATTATTATTCTTTTTTGGAATTAAATTGTAACAAAGGATATATTTTTAAGCAGAATTGAATCAAGCAGCGATTATGGGAGAGGATGTGGAAAAAGAAGAATAATCAGGAGTTATACTTTTTTGCGATCTCAAATACTTCCGATACGTCTTTGATGATATAATCTGCTACGTCCTCCAGTACTTTCGGTTTCTTGTCGTATTGTTCTTCGGTCAGGATCGCGATATCGGCCTTTTTCATTGCCGTAAGATCGTTGATTCCGTCACCAACCATTATTACCTTGTCATATTGTTCCTTCAGGTCGGAAACGATCTGCGCCTTTATCTTGGGAGTGGAAACTCCGTATACATTCCCGTGAGGAATCCCTAGATAATCGGCCATTTTGATTAATTTATCTGTCCTGTCTCCGGATGCGACATATGATGCAATATTATTCTCGTGAAGAAGGCGAATTGTATCTTTTGCATTGGGGAAAGGTCTTCCGCCGGATGTAATGGCAAATTCAATGGAATTGATGTTTTTATTAACTATTACACCGTTGTTGAGGGCCACAACCGGCATTTTCTTGCAGCAGCTCCAGACCTTCCTGATACATGTCTGGAGATCTTCGCAGGTTGCTTTTTTGTCCCTGTAGAGTAATTCGGAGATCTCTTCGGTAGTTGTAACGATGCTCGAACATGCGACACCGAAAGAGACCTCTTTTTGTGTGAGGTATTCGGAGAGGAGCATTTCTGGTTCTGCTTCGATTAATTCTTTTGAATTGACATACAGAAGAACAAGAGACCTTCCTTTTTCAGAACATGTCAGAGTTGTGGTCTCAACTCCTTCTACTATTCTGTCTTTGGGGATGTCCTTTGCAACTCTCAGCGTGTACAGCAGGGTGCCTGCGCTGTCGAAAACCACTGCAAGACTCATGTTATTTCTCTATTAGTATATCAGAATGTAAACCTTTCAATATTGTTCCTTTGACAAAGTTTTTTAGTATTATGTTATAGATGGTAGTGCATTATGCAGGATGTTATTGCAGTTTATTATTTTATACCCGATGAAAATACTACCCCTGAATTTGCCGCCCAGGCCATATCCGATGAAGAGACGACAGGTACATGGACAGATCTCACTACAAGAGCCGATTATGTGAAAAAACTTGACGGGCATGTGGAATCGCTTGAGGGCTACAGGGACGGTTATATCACAAAAATTAGGTACCCGGGAGAGATATTTGAAAAGGGAAATATTCCCCAGTACCTCTCGGTTGTTGCAGGAAATCTTTTCGGTCTTGGCAGGCTTCGTTCGGTACGCCTTCTTGATGTTGAGTTCCCTGAACAGCTTTGTAATTTTTCAGGCCCTGTTTTCGGAATGGAAGGAGTCCGAAAGCTCATAGGAACGGAAAAATCAAGAAGGCCGCATGTCGGGACGATAATAAAGCCCAAGGTGGGCCTGAACCCGAAGGATACTGCACATGTGGCATATGAAGCCGCTGTCGGCGGAGTAGACTTCATCAAGGACGATGAAACCCTGACAGATCAGGAGTTCTGCCCGATGAAGGATCGTGTAGAGGAGGTAATGGCACGGCTTGACGATGCAATGAGCGAGACGGGAAGAAAGATCCTTTATGCAGTCAATGTCTCGGACAGGGCGGACAGGATCGTAGAACGTGCCGAACAGGCGCTTGAATGTGGTGCAAACACCCTTATGGTCGATGTCATCACATGCGGTTTCTCTGCAGTGCAGGCTCTTTCCGAATTAAAGTCCGGAAATGTTCCCCTCCATATCCACAGGACGATGCATGCTGCGATGACGAGAAACCCTGAGCATGGCATTGCGATGCGTCCCATTGCAAAACTTGTCAGGATGGCCGGAGGAGATCAGCTTCATACCGGAACTGTGAGCGGAAAGATGGGTCATGATCCTTCGGAGATCCTTGGGGACAACAAAATGCTGACCGACCCCATGTTCGGGTTCAAACCTGTGTTCCCTGTATCGAGCGGTGGTCTGCACCCGGGGAAGGTTCGTGCCGAACTGGAAACTCTCGGAACGGATATAGTACTGCAGGCGGGCGGGGGTATCCACGGGCACCCGGATGGTACGAGATCCGG